>NZ_JBATGR010000157.1:0-4361 GCF_049665975.1 Eudoraea sp. | reverse complement strand
GTTATTGGAAAGTTTTCCATGAAGGTGTTGTACAAACCCTCATTGCCCCTTTCGTCAGATTTTGTTTCAAGTTGAAAAAAATCTTGAAATGATTTAATCTGAATGTCCAAGAAATCCGGATAGTTCGGAATGTTCTTAGCGGATGCGAAGTTTACTCTTTCAGTCTGTTTTGTGAACATCAATGGACAAAATTTTGAACGTGAATACCTAAAATGGGTAGTATATTACATCATATACTATATATAAAAGGGTTTAGGTCTAGCCACCAAACAGGCGGAAAGACCTAAACCAAAACCATATGGTCTTTGCTATTATTTAAGCTCAACTTCTGCTCCAGCTTCTTCCAATTATTTTTTGATTCCTTCAGCTTCGTCTTTAGACACACCTTCTTTTACAGCTTTGGGTGCGCTATCAACGATATCCTTAGCATCTTTTAATCCAAGGCCGGTTAATTCTTTAACCAATTTAACCACAGCCAATTTAGAACCACCAGCAGCTGTTAAAATAACATCAAATTCTGTTTTTTCTTCAACTTCTTCAGCGTCACCTCCAGCGGCTCCACCTGCAGCAACTGCAACAGCCGCAGCAGCAGGCTCTATGCCATACTCATCTTTTAATATATCAGCTAACTCGTTTACCTCTTTTACGGTTAAGCTAACCAATTGTTCTGCGAAATCTTTTAAATCTGCCATTTTTCTATCGTTTAATAAAATTCTTAAATTATTCTAGTTTTTAGTGCGTATTAGTTATTTTTCAGATAATGTTTTAAGGATTCCTGCCAGTTTTCCACCTCCGGATTTTAATCCAGAAATAACATTTTTGGCCGGGGACTGTAATAGACTAATAATTTCGCCTATCATCTCCTCTTTGGATTTAATATTTACCAAAGTATCCAAATTTTCATCACCAACATAAATCGCTTCTTCTACAAAAGCGCCTTTTAATAATGGTTTGTCTGATTTTTTACGAAAACCTTTAATAAGTTTTGCGGGCCCATTACCGGTTTCTGAAAACATTAAAGAAGTATTTCCTTTTAATGTTTCAGGTAATTCACCGAATTCCTTTTCGGAAGCTTCCATTGCCTTTGCCAGTAAAGTATTTTTTACTACAGACAATTTTATGTTTGCTTTAAAGCAAGCTCTTCTTAATGCAGAGGTTGCCAAGGCATCCAATCCGGAAATATCTGCCAAATAAATCGTTGAATTATCAGCTAACTGAGCCGTCAAATCTTCTATAACGGTTGCTTTTTCTTCTCTTGTCATGATTTTAAAACGTTTACAGTTAAACTGCTTTAGGATCTAATTGGAGACTAGGACTCATAGTACTAGACATATATATACTCTTCATGTATATCCCTTTTGCTCCAGCCGGTTTTAACTTATTTAAAGTATCCAGTAATTCCTGGGCGTTACCAGCTATTTTATCCGAAGAAAAGGAGGCCTTTCCTATGGCCGCATGCACAATGCCGGATTTGTCTACTTTAAAATCTATTTTACCAGCTTTTACTTCAGATACTGCCTTAGCAACATCCATTGTTACCGTGCCTGTTTTTGGATTGGGCATTAATCCTCTAGGACCTAAAACTCGTCCTAAGGGTCCTAATTTACCCATAACACTTGGCATTGTGATTATTACATCTACATCTGTCCAACCGCCTTTTATTTTATCCAAATACTCATCCAAACCAATAAAATCTGCTCCAGCTTCCTTAGCTTCGGCTTCCTTATCTGGTGTTACCAAAGCAAGGACTTTTACATCTTTACCGGTACCATGAGGCAATGTCACAACACCACGTACCATTTGATTGGCTTTACGCGGATCTACTCCTAACCTAATTGCAAGGTCGATGCTCGCATCAAACTTTGTATTGGTTATCTCTTTTACAAGCGCAGAAGCTTCTTCAACCGTATAAAGTTTATCTTTCTCTATTTTGGCGTATGCTTCTTTTTGCTTTTTAGTTAATTTTGCCATGTTAAAATTGCTTTTAAGATTTTAAAAAGGTCTTTTCCCTGAAACTTTCAATCCCATAGATCTTGCAGTACCTGCTACCATAGACATTGCGGATTCTACGGTAAATGCATTAAGGTCAACCATTTTGTCCTCTGCAATATTCTTCACCTGATCCCATGAAACATTCCCTGATTTTACTCGGTTAGGCTCGCCAGATCCTTTTTTTATCTTAGCCGCTTCCAAAAGTTGCACTGCCGCTGGTGGTGTTTTAACAACAAATTCAAATGACTTGTCCTTATACACGGTGATAACAACAGGCAGAATTTTGCCTTGTTTGTCCTGTGTACGCGCATTAAACTGCTTACAGAACTCCATGATGTTAACGCCGGCAGCACCTAAAGCGGGTCCAACCGGTGGCGACGGATTCGCAACACCTCCCCTAACTTGTAGTTTAACTACTTTACTTACTTCTTTTGCCATTGTTTTAAATTAAATTTAAAGCGTGTTATAATTTGGAAGCAACACAACTTTTATATATATATGTAACAATTTTCTATACTTTTTCTACTTGCATGTAACTTAATTCCAATGGTGTTTTTCTGCCGAAAATTTTCACCATTACTTCTAATTTTCTCTTCTCCTCATTAATCTTTTCGACCGTCCCATTAAATCCATTAAAAGGTCCATCTATTACCTTAACAGTTTCTCCAAGGATAAATGGTATGGCAACACTGTCTGTATTTATTGCCAATTCATCTACTTTGCCTAACATTCTGTTTACTTCAGCCTTTCTCAAAGGAACAGGATCACCACCTTTTGTCTCACCCAAAAAGCCAATGACATTTGTAATAGAGCGGATAATATGAATCATTTCTCCACCCAAATTAGCTTTGATCATTATATATCCTGGAAAATAAACCCTCTCTTTGTTTATCTTTTTCCCATTTCTTATCTGTACAACTTTCTCAGTTGGAACCAACACATCTTCCAGATAATCAGCAAATCCATGACGTTCCACTTCACTTTCTATATAGCCCTTGATCTTATTCTCCTGACCACTGACAGCTCTTACTACATACCATTTCTTTTCTAATACTTCAGACATAGGTCTCAAACTTAATTAATTAAGGTGTTAAAGTAAAGTTGAATAAATTTGCTGAATACGGTATCTACACCCCAAGTTGCCAAAGCAAACAATATAGAAAACACAGCAACAATAACCATAAGGTTAGACGATTCTGCCCTTGATGGTAACGTAACATTATGTCTTAATTCTTCTATGGACTCCTTTATATAAGTTAACATACCTATTATTTTATTCCTTATTAAGAATGCAATTTTTAAACTCTATTACTCGGCCTCAAAATAAGACCCAATTCTTATATCCATCTCTATACAATCCTATTTCTGCTCTGCACGGGAGGAGAGGCTCGAACTCCCGACACCTGGTTTTGGAGACCAGTGCTCTACCAACTGAGCTACACCCGTTTATATTTACACTGAAAGGTATCCCGCCAAAACGGGACACCCTTAGCGCAAAATATTATATAGTGATTAATCTATAATCTTAGTTACCTGACCGGCACCAACCGTTCTACCACCCTCTCGGATTGCAAATCGAAGTCCTTCGCTTAATGCGATAGGCTGGATAAGGTCTACAGTAATAGTTACGTTATCACCAGGCATTACCATTTCAACACCACTTGGAAGATTTATTGTTCCAGTAACATCCGTTGTTCTAACATAGAACTGTGGACGGTAATTGTTGTGGAATGGTGTATGACGACCACCTTCTTCTTTTTTAAGGATATATACCTCAGCTTCAAATTTAGCATGTGGCTTAACAGAACCTGGCTTGCAAATAACCATTCCTCTGCTAATTTGCGATTTTTCAATACCTCTTAATAAGATACCTACGTTATCACCAGCTTCTCCTCTATCTAAAATTTTACGGAACATCTCAACCCCGGTAACTGTAGATGTTAATTTTTCAGCACCCATTCCAATAATATCCACAGGATCACCAGTATTAGCTATTCCAGTTTCAATACGACCGGTTGCAACAGTACCACGACCGGTAATTGTAAACACATCTTCAACAGGCATTAAGAAATCTTTTTCAACATCTCTTTTTGGCAATTCAATCCATTCATCAACGGCAGTCATTAATTCCATAACCGTATCTACCCACTTTTGCTCTCCATTTAAGGCGCCTAAAGCCGATCCGGAAATAACTGGTCCATTATCACCATCGTACTCGTAGAAAGACAGAAGCTCTCTTACTTCCATTTCAACAAGCTCTAATAATTCATCATCATCAACCATGTCTACTTTATTCAAGAAAACAACGATTCTTGGAATACCTACCTGACGACCTAAAAGGATATGCTCTCTGGTTTGAGGCATTGGAC
>NZ_JBATGR010000156.1:0-13456 GCF_049665975.1 Eudoraea sp. | reverse complement strand
GCACCGAAAGTAACATCGCCTTTAAACGTATGCAGTTTCGTGAAAGCACTTAAAAACGATTCCTGCATAACATCTTCAGCTTCTGCACTGTCTTTTACTATCCTAAATGCCGTATTAAACATGGCTTTGTAATAGCGATTGTAAATTTCCACTTGTGCACTTTGTCTACCTTCCAGACACAATTGTAACAAGGCTTCAGTATGTACTTTATTTTGGCTCAAAAAGTAAATGCTTTATATAAAAGATCTAATAATTTAAGGAATGTTACACTTTTTTTGGAAAAATATCTATTTGTTGGCACAAGAATTGTCCTAAAGAAGTAGAAAAGCGTGTATTTTAGGTCGTTTCCGCCTAAAGGCGTATCAATTGATAGAGTATACGTGGAACATAATAATAGAAAGTCTGTCCTAAAATGACAGAATGACCGAATATAATGATATGGGATATTCCAATTATTCAAAATTTGACAATATGACGTTACAAGGAATTGATGAAGATTCTGAATTAATACCATTATTAACTCCTGAGGATGAAGAGGAAATGAATAATGAAAGCTTACCTGAGGTTTTACCTATTTTACCTCTTCGAAATACCGTATTATTCCCCGGTGTAGTAATACCAATTACGGCCGGAAGAGATACCTCAATAAATTTGATTAAGGACGCTAATAAAGGATCGAAGGTTATAGGAGTTGTTTCTCAAAAGGATGAGGAGACTGAAAACCCCGCGATTAAGGATATTAATTCTCTAGGTACTGTAGCCAGAATTTTAAGGGTATTAAAAATGCCCGATGGTAATACGACGGTAATAATACAGGGTAAAAAGCGATTTGAGATAACGGAGGTCCTCACGGAGAACCCTTATATGACAGCTACAATTCGAGAAGCAGATGAGGTTAGACCCGAGCCCGGTGATCAGGAATTTCTGGCTATCATTGATTCGATAAAGGAACTGGCATTAAAAATCATCAAAAATAATCCTAACATCCCTAGTGAAGCTTCCTTTGCGATAAAGAATATAGAAAGTAATTCTTTCCTGATAAACTTTGTTTCTTCCAATCTTAATCTTGATGTAAAAGATAAACAAGCCTTGCTAGAGATTCCTAATCTGCAGGACAGGGCACTTGCCGCATTAAAATATATGAATGTGGAGCTTCAAAAATTAAAACTTCAGAAAGATATTCAATCCAGGGTTCGCAGTGATATGGACCAGCAGCAGCGTGAGTATTTTTTACATCAGCAGATGAAGACTATTCAGGAAGAACTTGGTGGCGTTTCTTATGATGAGGAAATTGATGAAATGCAGGTCAAATCCAAGAGTAAAAAATGGGATAAAAAAGTGGCCGAACATTTTGAAAAGGAATTGGCCAAAATGCAACGCATGAATCCGCAGGTGGCGGAGTATTCTATTCAAAGGAATTATTTGGATTTATTCCTGGATTTACCATGGAATGCATATTCTAAGGATAAATTTGATCTTAAGCGGGCTCAGAAAATTTTAGACAGGGATCATTATGGACTAGAGGACGTAAAACAAAGAATAATTGAATATTTGGCGGTGCTTAAGCTTAGAAATGATATGAAATCTCCAATTCTTTGTCTTTATGGACCTCCCGGGGTTGGCAAGACTTCCCTGGGGAAATCAGTGGCTGAAGCATTAGGCAGGGAATATGTACGTATGTCATTAGGTGGTTTGCGAGACGAAGCTGAAATTAGAGGTCATCGTAAGACTTATATAGGAGCCATGCCCGGCAGGATTTTACAAAGTATTAAAAAGGCAGGGACTTCCAACCCGGTCTTTATTTTAGATGAAATAGATAAATTAGGAGCTAGTCATCAGGGAGATCCGTCTTCTGCAATGTTAGAGGTTTTAGATCCTGAGCAAAACAGTGAATTCCACGATAATTTCCTTGAACTTGGATATGACCTTTCTAAGGTTATGTTTATTGCAACAGCTAATAATCTATCTACTATTCAGCCTGCCCTGCGCGATAGAATGGAGATAATAAATGTTACCGGCTATACCATTGAAGAAAAAGTGGAAATTGCCAAACGGCATTTGCTACCCAAACAACTTAAAGAGCATGGACTCTCATCGAAACATTTGAAAATTGGGAAACGTCAGCTGGAAAAAATTGTTGAAGGATACACCCGTGAATCCGGTGTTCGTGGTCTGGAAAAACAAATAGCGAAAATGGTCCGGTATGCGGCCAAATCAATTGCTATTGAAGAGTCATATACCGTGAAAATTAGTAATGTTGATGTTGAGAAAGTATTGGGTCCGCCGAGGATGGAACGCGATAAATACGAAAATAATGACATAGCAGGAGTTGTTACCGGATTGGCCTGGACGAGTGTAGGGGGTGATATTCTTTTTATAGAATCTATTTTGTCTAAAGGAAAGGGTACGCTTAATATAACAGGGAACTTAGGTAAAGTAATGAAGGAATCTGCCACCATTGCAATGGAGTATATAAAATCTAATGCTGAAAGTTTTGGCATAAACCCTGAAGTTTTTGAAAAGTATAATGTTCATATTCACGTGCCGGAAGGAGCAACACCCAAAGATGGCCCAAGTGCGGGCATTACCATGCTCACTTCATTAGTTTCTTTATTTGCCCAGAAAAAGGTCAAAAAAAGCCTGGCTATGACAGGTGAGATAACCTTGAGAGGTAAAGTTTTACCTGTAGGTGGTATAAAAGAAAAAATACTTGCAGCTAAAAGAGCCAGGATAAAGGAGATAATACTGTCAGAAGAGAACAGAAAGGATATTCTTGAAATAAAAGAAGAATACTTAAAAGGTCTAACTTTTCATTATGTAACAGATATGAGCGAGGTAATAGATGAGGCCATTACGGACCAAAAAGTAAAAAACGCCAAGAAACTATAACTAATATTCGTGACACTAAATTGCCCTTTTATGCTTAAACCAAGTAAAGAGGGCCTTTTTTAGTTTTGGGTTTTATTCATTTCTCGCTACTTTTATCGTATGGGAAAGATTACAATTGCAATTGACGGTTATTCGTCAACAGGGAAAAGTACTATTGCTAAAGAACTGGCTAAGGTTTTAAATTATATTTATGTAGATACAGGAGCTATGTACAGGGCAATTACCCTATTTGCTTTGGAAAATAAATGTATAGAGAATGCAAATATTGACCATAATAAACTTATTGACCTCCTTCCAGAAGCGAAACTAAAATTTCAATTTAACAGGGAATTGGGCTATTCTGAAATGTTTCTCAACGGGAAAAATGTGGAGCGGGAAATTAGAGGTATGCCCATTTCTAAAGAGGTGAGCAAAATTTCAGTAATCCCGGAGGTAAGAGAAAAATTGGTAAGTATGCAGCGTAAAATGGGAAAGAAAAAAGGCATAGTTATGGATGGCAGGGATATCGGAACTGTAGTTTTTCCCGATGCAGAATTTAAAATATTTATGACCGCTTCTCCTGATATAAGGGCATCCAGGCGTTATAAAGAATTGATTTCAAGAGGAGAAAAGGTAACTTACGAAGAGGTACTTAAAAATGTTCGCGAGCGCGATTATATAGATTCAAACAGGTTATCCTCACCTCTGTTGAAAGCAAATGATGCCATTGAATTTGACAATAGCGACATGGGCTTAAAAGAACAGTTTGAACGAATCCACTATTACGCGCTGCAGGTCATTGAAAAACAAAAAAAGAACGCTTAAAAAGCGTTCTTTTTTATATAAACTAGGATACTAGTTATTAGGGATTATCAATACCTGATCTGGATGAATAATATCCGGGTTTTTCAGAATATTTGTATTCGCACTAAAAATCTGTTTGTATTTCATTGGGTCTCCATAATAGTGCTTTGCAATTTTACTTAAAGACTCCCCACTTTTCACAACATGACGATGATACACAGAGCTATCTCCTACAGAGATATTAGCCTTTAAGTCTGTTGGATGTTCACCGCCAATTTCTTTTATTTTATCCCAAATTAGATCTTTTTCATATTGGGTATTGGCCTCTCCTTTGATCTTTAATACGCCTTCTGCTTCAACTACATTGCCATCTTTTATTCCCAATTGTTCGCCTAAATTGAGGACTGCCTGATATTTCGCTTTAACACTCATTTTGTTTATTTTAATTTTTATAATTTGTGACACCCAAGTTACAAAATACCCTCGGGTTTCACCAATAAATATGTAAATCTATACGCTTATTTTAATCCTTCTCTCACACTACTTTGTAAAACAACATTTTAATTGTACTTTTGCACTCCTTTTTTACAAATAATCAGGAGAAAAGAAAGGACTAAAAAAAATCAAATAACAGCTTCTGTAGGAATTGTTTAACTCCTGAAAGTACTACGGAATACAAATTTAATCAGCACATGGCTGAAGAAAAAGCAATAACAGAGGTAGTAGAGACTACTGAAGTAAAAGAAGAACAAAAAGCGGAGACTCCAAAACAGGATCCTAAAGAGTTTTTGGAGAATTTCAATTGGGAGAAATACGAAGAAGGAATAGAGCGTGTTGAAGATTCCAAGCTGGAAGAATTTGAAAAATTAGTTACAGAAAATTTTGTGGATACAGCCGATGAAGAGGTTGTAACAGGTGTGGTTACTCATTTAACCGACCGTGAAGCCATTATCGACATTAATGCCAAGTCTGAGGGTGTTATCTCGCTCAATGAATTCCGATATAATCCAGATCTTAAGATTGGTGATAAAGTTGAGGTTCTTATTGATGTCCGTGAAGATAAAAGCGGACAACTGGTATTATCGCACAGAAAGGCCAGAACTATTATGGCCTGGGATAGGGTTAATGCTGCACATGATAAAGAAGAAGTGGTAACCGGGTTTGTAAAATGCAGAACAAAGGGAGGAATGATTGTGGATGTTTTTGGAATTGAAGCATTCTTACCTGGCTCGCAGATTGATGTTAAACCTATTCGGGATTACGATCAGTATGTTGGCAAGACTATGGAATTCAAAGTTGTAAAGATCAACCATGAGTTCAAGAACGTTGTAGTTTCACATAAAGCATTGATTGAGGCAGATATTGAAGAGCAGAAGAAAGAGATTATCAGTCAGCTCGAAAAAGGCCAGGTACTCGAAGGTATAGTCAAGAACATTACTTCCTATGGTGTATTTATTGACCTTGGTGGCGTTGATGGTTTAGTACATATCACCGATCTATCATGGAGTAGAATTAATCATCCTAACGAAGTTGTGGAATTAGATCAGAAACTCAATGTTGTTATTCTTGATTTCGATGATAATAAGTCCAGAATTCAATTAGGTCTTAAACAATTGGAAAAACATCCTTGGGATGCCCTGGGAGATGAAATAAAAATTGGTGATAAAGTAAAAGGCAAAGTAGTTGTAATTGCAGATTATGGTGCCTTTTTGGAAGTTGCAGAAGGAGTGGAAGGATTGATTCATGTTTCCGAAATGTCTTGGTCAACTCATTTGAGATCAGCACAGGATTTTGTAAAGGTTGGCGATGAACTCGAAGCAGTTGTTTTAACCCTTGACAGAGAAGATCGTAAAATGTCATTGGGAATTAAGCAATTAACACCAGATCCATGGACCGATATAACATCTAAATATCCTGTTGGCTCCAAACATGAAGGAATTGTTAGAAACTTTACCAATTTCGGTGTTTTCGTTGAACTGGAAGAGGGTATAGATGGATTAATATATATCTCAGATCTTTCCTGGACCAAGAAAATAAAACATCCGTCAGAATTTGTAACAGTTGGTGATACTCTAGAAGTTGAAGTATTAGAGCTTGACGTAGAAGGTCGTAAATTAAGTTTAGGCCATAAACAAACTACAGATAATCCCTGGGATAAATATGAAAAGGAATTTGCCCTGGGAACTGTTCATAAAGCTTCAATCTCTGAAATAGTAGATAAAGGTTCCGTTATAGATTTTAATGAGGATATAACTGCTTTTGTACCCCAACGCCATATGGAAAAAGAAGATGGCAAGAAATTGACTAAAGGTGAAGAGGCTGAATTTAAGATTATTGAATTCAACAAAGAATTCAAACGTGTTGTAGCAAGTCATACCTCTATTTTTAGAGAAGAGGAACAACGCAATGTAAAAGCGGCTAAGAAGAAAGCAGCTGCTTCAGCAGAAGAGGCTAAACCAACTTTGGGTGATGCCAATGTGCAATTACAAGCGTTGAAAGACAAGATGGAAGCCGATAAGAAAAAATAGGTTTCTAAAATATCTGCATCACTAGTAGTAAAGAAAAAGTCCTGATATATTTGTCAGGACTTTTTTGTTTATTGGGTATTTCCATTCTACAGAAGAAGAAAGACCTATACAATATTTCAATCCATCATCTATATTAAAGAGAAATCCCTACTTTTGTATTCGAAAAGAGTATGTTATCTAGCGCATGAGTCAAAAAGTATTGCTTTCTTCTAAAGAGATTAACATTATACTGCACCGCCTGGCTTGTCAACTTTTAGAACATCATTTAGATTTTACGGAGACCGCATTGATTGGAATACAACCACGTGGAATATTTCTTGCGCAAAGGCTTTCCAAAATTCTTAAAGAGGATTACGGAGTTAAACAAATAAATCTGGGGCTCCTTGATATTACTTTCTATCGGGATGATTTTAGAAGAGGTGAAAAAACCCTGGAAGCCAGCAGTACTAAAATTGATTTTTTGGTGGAAGGCAAAAAAGTTGTTCTGATAGATGATGTGCTTTATACAGGTCGCAGCATTCGTGCTGCCTTAACGGCTATCCAATCTTTTGGAAGACCTAAGGAAATAGAATTGTTAACCCTTATTGACCGTCGTTTTAGCAGGCATTTGCCTATTCAACCTAACTACCGGGGCAGACAAGTAGATGCTATAAATGAAGAGAAGGTAAAGGTCATGTGGAAAGAAAACGATGGAAAGGATATTATTTATTTGGTAAGTAAATAGGGAACATATGAGCGAATTGAGTGTTAGACACTTATTGGGTATTAAATATCTCAAAGAAGAGGATATTCAACTCATTTTTGAAACCGCTGATCACTTCAAGGAGGTTATTAACCGATCAATTAAAAAAGTCCCTTCTCTGCGCGATATTACTATTGCAAATATTTTCTTCGAAAGCAGTACTAGAACCAAACTGTCTTTTGAGCTGGCCGAAAAGCGATTATCTGCCGATGTAATTAATTTTTCCTCAGCACAGTCATCTGTAAAGAAAGGAGAAACACTTATTGATACGGTTAACAATATCCTATCTATGAAAGTAGATATGGTGGTAATGCGCCATCCCAGTCCCGGAGCGGGCATTTTTCTTTCACAACATGTGGATGCAGCTATTGTTAATGCAGGTGATGGAGCACATGAACATCCTACCCAGGCCCTTTTGGATTCTTATTCTATTCGTGAAAAATTGGGTGTTGTCACTGGAAAAAATGTGGTTATTGTAGGCGATATTCTTCACTCCAGAGTAGCCTTATCAAATATTTTTGCCCTAAAGTTACAGGGTGCAAATGTGAAGGTGTGTGGCCCCAGAACCTTGATTCCAAAATATATAGAATCTTTGGGGATCGAAGTAGAGTCCAATCTTATAAAGGCATTAAATTGGTGCGATGTGGCCAATATGTTGCGAATTCAGAATGAACGTTTAGATATAAGTTATTTTCCAACAACAAGGGAATATACGCAACAATACGGAGTCAATAAAGCAATTCTGGATGGCCTGGATAAAGAAATTGTAATTATGCACCCGGGGCCAATAAACCGAGGTGTTGAGATAACCAGTGATGTGGCCGATTCCAAACAATCCATAATTCTAAACCAGGTGGAAAATGGAGTAGCTATTCGTATGGCGGTAATATATTTATTGGCATCGAAAATTAAATAGTGAATTATGATTTTTGATAAACAAGGTAATACTACAATCGTTTACCAGGAAAATATTTCCTTGAAAAAATTCATGGAGAACCTAAACAGATCTTATCGGAATATTAAAAATGACCATTTAATTATTAACTTGTTTTCGTTCTCTAAAATTTCTTCAAATGATGTTCTGGAGTTTCTTCAGCTATCAAATAAGCACAGGGCTGCTAAGAAATCTTTTGTGTTGGTCACGAATAAAGTGGAATATGATCAGGTACCAGATGAAATTAGTCTGGTCCCAACAATCCAGGAAGCAAAGGATATTATTGAAATGGAAGAAATAGAACGAGACCTTGACCTTTAATTAATGAATTATAAGCTTGCACAAATTAATATTGCCCGCATGTTGGCCCCGCTGGACAGTGCAGTTATGTCAGATTTTGTTAATAACCTGGATCGAATTAATGAATTGGCGGAAACAAGTGAGGGCTTTATCTGGCGGTTTACAGAGGACAATAACGAATCGGCTATTAAGATTTTTCATGACGCTAATATTGTTATTAACATGTCTGTATGGCAATCAACAAAAGCACTTTTTAATTTTACTTATAGGTCTGAACACAAAAATATATTCAAAAGGAAAAAGGAATGGTTCTCAAGTATGAAAGAAATGCATATGGCCTGCTGGTATGTGCCATTTGGTAAATATCCTACTCCCCAGCAGGGGAAAGAGCGACTTGTATATCTTGATACGTATGGGGAAAGTCCCTATGCCTTTACATTAAAGAGCAATTTTACACCAAAACAGGCCAGCATGTATAAATTGGAAACCAGGAAACAAAAATGAAGCTGCATATTCTGGGTTGCTACGCAGCTACTCCTAGAGCATTGACTAACCCAACGTCTCAGGTATTAGAAATAAGGAACCACCTTTTTCTAATAGATTGCGGTGAAGGAACACAGGTACAGCTGCGAAAGAATAAGATAAAATTCTCAAGGATTGAGCATATTTTTATTTCACATTTACACGGGGATCATTTTTTTGGATTACCGGGACTTATTTCTACATTTAGACTATTGGGTAGAGAAAAGGATCTGCATATATATGGTCCCGAAGGAATTCAGCAGGTCATTACCTTAATTCTTAGGCTTGGCAATTCCTGGACCAATTATAAGCTTATATTTCACGAACTAACGTCCAAAAAATCTAAAATTATTTTTGAAGATACCAAGGTAAGGGTAAAAACAATTCCTTTGGATCATAGAATATATACTAACGGTTTTTTATTTAGCGAACTGCCGGGCGAGCGCAAATTGAATGTGTTGGCAACAGCAAAATATAAAATTGACAAAGCCTATTTTCGGACCATAAAACAGGGTAAGGATATAAAACAAAATGATGGTTCAGTTATAGCAAATTCAGAACTCAGCCTGGATCCCATTCCGCCCAAACATTATGCTTATTGCAGTGATACAGGGTTTAATAGAAAACTAATACCGCTTTTAAAGGATGTCAACCTGCTATATCATGAAGCCACTTTTTTAGAAAGCGAAGCGCATTTGGCTAAAAAGACAAAGCACACTACGGCTATGCAGGCGGCAACAATTGCAAAAGAAGCCAATGTATTAAGATTAATCCTGGGACATTTTTCAACAAGGTATAAATCTATATTACCTTTCAAAGAGGAGGCTATTACGGTTTTTAATAATGTTGATTTGGCTGATGATGGCAAGACTTTTGAAATTTGATATTAGGTACTTATAGAAAATACAGGTCATACTTCTGTTTATATTGACGGGCTATTAATTAATACTTAATCCATATGTTATAAAAATTCAATAACACTTCACTTTTATACATCTTTTCCCCAACTTTGTAGTATTAATGTTCGTCTTCTAAAAAATGTATAGAGATTTAGGGAATCATCGGAAATCATACAATAAAAGCGACCTTACTGAGCAGGCTATATCGGACAATCCTATGGAGCTTTTTCAGAAATGGTATTACGAAGTTGAAGCTGCTGACGGCTTGGATGAAACGAACGCAATGTCGGTTTCGACATTGGGACTGGATGGATTTCCAAAGAGCAGAATGGTCCTCCTAAAAAAATATACATTTGAGGGTTTTATTTTTTATTCTAATTACCAAAGTGAAAAAGGCAAAGCGATCGAGGTAAATCCAAGAGTTTGCCTGTCATTTTTTTGGCCCAATTTGGAACGCCAGATTATTATTAAAGGAAAGGCTGAGAAGATAGCCGAAAATCTTTCCGATGGTTATTTTGAGTCCAGACCGGAAGGCAGTAAACTAGGAGCAATTGTATCTGATCAAAGTAGTGTAATTGAGTCGAGAGAAGTCCTGGAGATTGAATTAAAGAAATTAGAAAAAAAATATAAAGGCAAAGAAATTGAACGTCCGGATTATTGGGGCGGTTATCTTGTTAAGCCTGTTTCCATAGAATTTTGGCAGGGAAGGGATAATAGGTTACACGATAGAATCCGGTATACACTTCAAGCAGATTATGATTGGAAAATAGAGCGACTGGCTCCATAAAACTATTTAAATTATGAAAACAGTTATTTTTGTCAGGCATGGGAAATCATCCTGGGAATATCGCGTAAGCGACCAGGACAGGCCCTTACAAGAGAGGGGAATTAATGACGCCCATTTGGTTAGTGCTGAATTCAAAAGACTATCAAAAGATATAGATTCAGCATATTCCAGCCCCGCAAGCAGGGCGCTTCATACCTGTATGATATTCTTAAGGACTTTTAACTATCCTTTGGAAAAATTAAAAATTTCTGATCAACTATATGACTTTTCCGGGGAGTCGGTAATGTCCTTTGTAAAACAACTGGATGATAACCTCAATAAAGTGGTAATTTTTGGCCATAACTATGCCCTGACCAATATTGTAAATCAGTGGGGGAACAAGGCTATGGACAATGTACCAACTTCCGCTTTGGTGCAAATAAGTTTTGATGTCTCTAGTTGGAATATGATTAAAAATGGTACTACTGAACATATCCTTATTCCAAAACGACTTAAATAATGATTAAAACTAAAAATCAGTACATCAACAGGGAGATAAGCTGGTTGATGTTTAATGATCGTGTGTTGCAGGAAAGTGCAGATAAAAATGTTCCGTTAATAGAACGACTTCGATTTTTAGGTATTTTTTCAAATAATTTGGATGAATTTTTTAAAGTAAGGTACGCTACTATTAAAAGAATTGTTCTGGCTGGTAAGAAAGGTAAAAGTGCCTTAGGAGGTGAAAAAGCAAAGGATTTGTTAGCAGAAATCACCAAAATTGTAATAGATCAGCAAAGTAAAAGCCTGGAAATTCATGGGGATATTGAGCAAGAATTAGAAGCGGAAGGAATTTTTCTTATCAATGAAACTGAGGTATCTGAAAGTCAGGCTGAATTCGTTAAAAACTATTTCATAGAAAAGCTTAGTCCACAGTTAATGACTATAGTTCTAAATGATCTTAACCAATTTCCTCTTCTAAAGGATACTGAAGCTTATCTGGCTATTAAAATGGTTCTTAAGGATACCAAAAAAGACCAAAAAAACAATGAGATAAAGGAGAACCGATATGCACTTATAGAAATTCCAAAAGGCATAGACCGCTTTGTTGTATTGCCAAAGGAAGGAGATAAAAATTACATCATTATACTTGATGACCTGATCCGGTTTTGTCTGGCCAGGATATTTCCTATGTTTGATTATGAAGCTATTTCTGCACACATGATTAAAATTACCAGAGATGCCGAATTGGACATAGACAATGATTTGAGCAAAACATTTATAGAAAAAATATCTTCAAGTGTTCAGGGAAGAAAAATTAGTGATCCGGTTCGTTTTGTATATGATAAGAGTATAGCCAGGGATACCCTGGAATTTCTAAAAGGGAAAATGGGTATTGAGGATACAGATAGTGTGATTCCGGGAGGGCGCTATCATAACAGAAGGGATTATATGGACTTCCCAAGTTTAGGAAGACAAGATCTTATGTACGATAAGATCACACCACTACCGGTTAAAGACTTAAGTCTGGAAGGAAGCTTATTGGAACGAATTGCGGAAAAGGATTACCTGATGTATGCACCATACCATACCTTTTCATATATTATAAAATTTCTTAGGGAAGCCGCTCTGGATCCAAAAGTAAAAAGTATAAAGATCACTGTATACCGGCTTGCAAAGAATTCTCAAGTAGCGGCATCCTTAATAAATGCAGTGAAAAATGGTAAAAAAGTTACCATGCAGATAGAATTAAGGGCTCGTTTTGACGAGCAGGCCAATATCGATTATGCGGAAGAATTACAGGCTGAAGGGGTAAAACTGGTCTTTGGAGTCCCGGGTCTGAAAGTACATAGTAAAATTTGCGTAATTGAAAGGGAAGAAGGCGATTTAATTAAGCGATATGGATTTATTAGTACCGGAAATTTTAATGAATCAACTGCCAAAATATATACAGACTACACCCTGTTTACAGCTAACGCAGCGATCTTAAAAGAAATCAAAATTGTCTTCGATTTTTTTGAAACTACCTATAAAATATATAAATACAAACATCTGATCGTTTCCCCTCATTATACTAAAAGTTTGTTTAAGAAATTTATAGACAATGAAATACAGTCTGCAAAACTCGGCAGAGAGGCCTATATTAAAATAAAGATGAACAGTTTCACCTCCTATGAAATGGTAGATAAATTATATGAGGCGAGTAGGGCTGGTGTTAAAATACAGCTCATTATAAGGGGTGTTTGTTGTCTTATTCCGGGGATTGAGGGTATGAGTGAAAATATTGAAGCAATTAGTATTGTTGATAAATTTTTAGAGCATCCTCGTGTTTTTATTTTTGGTAATAACGGCAACCCTAAAATCTATATTTCATCTGCAGATTGGATGACACGTAATTTGGATAATAGGGTGGAGGTTGGTTGTCCAATTTATGATGAAGACATAAAACAGGAATTAATAGAGACCTTTGAAATCTCCTGGAGTGACAATGTTAAAGCAAGAATATTTAATGGGGAACAGAATAATGTTTATAAGAAAAATGGGCAACCTAAATTGCGCTCTCAATTCGCTATTTATGATTACTACCTTCGCAAAATAAATTCTAAAAACCTAAAAGATTGAATATCCGAAAATTTGCCGCAATAGACGTTGGTTCCAATGCTATTAGGTTGTTGGTCCATAATGTTATTGAGGAAATGGATAAGGAAACGAGATTTAGGAAAAATGTACTTATCAGGGTTCCTGTACGTCTTGGAGAAGATTCTTTCACCAAAGGCGCAATATCTGAATTCAATACTGAAAGAATTGTAAAAACCATGAAATCTTTTAGCCTTTTAATGGAGGTTATTGGTGTGGAAAAGTATAAGGCATGTGCAACATCGGCAATGCGAGAGGCACGTAATGGAAATAAAGTTATTGCCAGGATCTTAAAAGAATCAGGTATTGCCATTGAATTAATTAATGGTAAAGAAGAGGCCTCAATAATTGCATCTACGGATCTAAAAAAACTTATTCAAACGGATCAATCATATCTCTATATAGATGTAGGCGGGGGTAGCACAGAATTCACTTTATTTACTAAAGGGAGCATTAAAG
>NZ_JBATGR010000155.1:0-13331 GCF_049665975.1 Eudoraea sp. | reverse complement strand
ATTTGCCTCCACCTGTAGGTAAAAGCGCAAGAACATCTTTACCATATAAAACAGCATCAATAATAGCTTTCTGAGATCCTTTAAAATCTTCATAATCCCAATATTTTTTTAAAATTTCCCGTGGCTCCCTCATCTCTAATCTTCCTTCAACTCATTTAATATAAATGAAATACGCTCTTCTACAGTACCAGTTGGGATAAGAACCGGCTCATAGTCATATCTCCTATAAGTCCGTTTTAAGTGGTCATGTATTTCAATGGCCTCCTCAAAACTTTCTAATCTTTCATTGTCCGACACATATATCTGTTTCCAGGGCGGCAGGATTAAAACTTTATCATATCTGTTGGTTATACAAGCTACTTCAAAATCCCGGGTGTACCTTTGGTCAAAATAGTCCATATAAGCCAAAACATCTGGAATACCACGATCAAAAAAAATATAGGGCTTATTGATATTGTGAGATTCTTTATATTGTTCCTTCCTGCCACTAAGGATTCTTTTATTAAATTCAAAAGGATCTTTGACAAAAGCAAGTGGATTGGAAACAAATGATTCAGGATTACCCTTTTTTTTTGCCTCAAGAGTCATACTTCTCACAATCTCATGAAAGCAAGTGTAACCACGAGCTTCAAGTTGCTGAATAATGACCGTTTTTCCTGTACTCGGTCCTCCCGTTATAACTACTTTTTTAGATTTCAACAGCTATATTTTACAATCACAAAAGTAATCAATGCGTACAAGCATAAAAAATTGATTACGAAGCTTTATATTTGTAAAAAAATTATATGGATACTGAGAAATCAGATGATTTTTACCTAAGACTCAAAGAAGAATTACGCAAAAGTAATAGCTGGCCTGCTGATTATTTGTATAAATTTATTGTTCCCACAGATCGTGATAAGATTACACAAATAGAACAAATATTTGATAATACAGGTGCAGTTATTGAATCTAAACAATCCAGCAAGGGGAAATATACCAGCCTTTCAATAACAGTAAATCTTGCAAATCCTGATAAGGTTATAGAAAAATATAAGGAAGTTGGCCTGGTTGAAGGCGTAATATCTTTATAAACTGGGATAACTGGGATAATTTTCCTAATTTGCGACCGTTATATAGATATACTTCCTTTACATATATTTAATCAGAATCCTAAAGAAATTTGAATCCAGTAGAAAACCTAGAATACAATACTGAGCGCGAAAAGCTCATTATTCCAGAATATGGTCGCCATTTTCAGAAAATGGTTGATCATGCCGTTTCCATAAAGGACGATGAAGAGAGAAATAAAGTGGCTAAGGCTATTATTAGTGTCATGGGTAACCTTCAACCTCATTTGAGGGATGTACCCGATTTTCAGCATAAACTTTGGGATCAACTATTTATTATGTCCGACTTTAAGTTGGATGCTGAATCTCCTTTTCCCATAACTTCAAAGGCAATCTTACAGGCAAGACCTGATCCTTTGGAATACCCTCAAAATCATCCTAAATACCGTTTTTACGGGAATAACATTAAGAGAATGATAGATGTGGCTATTGGATGGGATGAAGGTGATAAGCGCGCTGGGCTAGAATATGCTATTGCTAATCATATGAAGAAGTGTTACCTTAATTGGAACAAGGATACCGTAGAGGATAAAGCAATATTTAAACACCTCTATGAACTTAGTGATGGCAAAATTGATTTAGCTGCTGATGGTGTTAGCCTTACAGATAGTGGACAGTTTCTTAAATCACGGATTACAAAGTCCAACAGAACCAGTTCCTCTAAAAAGGGTCAGCGAAATACTAACAGAGGTAAAAAACGGTATTAAATATTTCTTCCTTAAATGGGAACATTCAAAATTGAGGGCGGCCATAAACTTCATGGGGAAATAACCCCACAAGGCGCTAAAAATGAGGCATTACAAATTCTTTGTGCAGTTTTGCTTACCCCTGATGAGGTAGTCATTAACAACATTCCGGATATTGTTGATGTAAACAAGCTAATTTCCTTACTGGAAGACCTGGGTGTAAAAATCCAGAAAAAAGGTAAAGGGTCTTATTCTTTTAAAGCAGATGACATTAATCTGTCCTATCTGCAATCCGAACAATTTAAATCTGACGGGAGGGGCTTAAGAGGTTCTATTATGCTTGTAGGCCCTTTATTAGCCAGATTTGGCCAGGGTTACATTCCCAAACCAGGAGGTGATAAGATAGGCAGGCGCAGATTAGATACCCATTTTGAAGGATTTATTCAGCTGGGTGCTAAATTCCGATATAATAAAGAGGAGCATTTTTATGGTGTAGAGGCCAAAAAACTAAAAGGCACCTATATGCTTTTAGATGAGGCATCGGTTACAGGAACGGCAAACATTGTTATGGCAGCTGTCCTTGCAGAAGGGCAAACAACTATTTACAATGCAGCATGTGAACCTTATCTGCAACAATTATGTAAGATGCTAAACCGGATGGGAGCAAAAATTTCCGGTATTGGGTCTAATTTATTGGTAATTGATGGGGTCTCAAAATTACAAGGCACAGCGCATACTATGCTACCTGACATGATAGAAATAGGGAGTTGGATAGGCCTGGCAGCTATGACGAAAAGCGAATTAACGATAAAGAATGTCAGCTGGGACCACCTAGGCCAGATTCCATCGGTTTTTAGAAAACTGGGTATTTCTTTAGAAAAAAGAGGAGACGACATTTACATTCCTGAACATAAAGAGGGCTATAAAATTCATAACTATATTGATGGTTCTATTTTAACAATCTCAGATGCACCCTGGCCCGGGCTCACCCCGGATCTGTTAAGTATTATCCTGGTTATTTCAACACAGGCCAGGGGCGAAGTGCTCATCCATCAGAAAATGTTTGAAAGCCGCTTGTTCTTTGTAGATAAATTAATAGATATGGGGGCAAAAATTATTCTTTGTGATCCACACAGGGCTACTGTAATTGGCCACGATTTTAAATCCACCTTAAAGTCTACAACGATGGTATCCCCCGATATTAGGGCAGGAGTGTCTCTTTTAATTGCCGCTCTATGTGCAAAAGGAACATCAATCATCCATAATATTGAGCAGATAGACAGGGGTTATGAGGATATTGACAATCGTTTAAGGGCTATTGGCGCAAAGATTGAAAGGATTTAAGAAAAAGAGTTAGTCCTCAGCTTTACCCATAGAAACATACTATTGTTAAAGTCTTAAAAATGAAAAATACAGTTTGGGAAAAACTACCGCTGATTAACAATGATTCGGGTCAAAAGAAAAGATTTGAATTACACATAGAAAACGAAACTGCATTCATAGAATATATTCAGGCCAGGAATAATATTATTTACCTCACCCATACAGAAGTACCCCGCTCATTAGAAGGAAATGGCCTTGGAGCAATTATTGTTTCTAAAACGCTTGAATTTATTGAGAAAAATGGATTTAAAATGGCTCCCTTATGTCCTTTTGTTGCCGCATACCTTAAGCGTAATCCCAATAAAGCAACAGGATTATTAGCTCCAGGGTTTTCGGTAGGCTAAAAAGAGTCTCAGTTAAAGCAAAAAGAACAAATCACGAAACCACTTTAAATAATCACAATAAAATCAACGCTCTACAACATGCCCGTTTGGATACTTAGCAAATCTTCCTTTTTCCCTTGGGTGAACGTTATCTGCATATGGCCAGGGCCAGCCGCCAAATTGCGTAAGCCTGTATTCCTCCATAGCTTGTTGAATTTCCGACTGAGTATTCATAACAAAGGGGCCATACTTTGCTACCGGCTCGTTTATAGGTTTTCCCTGCAATAATAGAAAGTGCGATTTCTTATCCCTATTTTCAATAGTAATTTCAGCATCTGAATTTAGCTCCACAGCATGATCTGGTTTAATCAGCTGCCCTCCAATCTTAACTTCATCGCCTTCATAATAATAAAGGGTACGATTTAAGTTTGCAGAAGCGGGTGGTAAATTAAAGATCTCGTTTTCATCCATATGAATATTCCAAATGACTACCTCATTATCAGAATTTGCTGCCCAGGAATTGGGCGCAGGTTCCGGGGATGGTGTTCCGGAATAGTTGCCGGCAATTATTTTTATAGTAGTATTATTTATCTTAACAAGGGGGATGTCCTCATGCCAAAGCATCTTAAAATGTGGGTCAACAAACTTATCTGCTTTTGGTAAGTTGATCCAAATCTGAAATAGTTCTAACGGATTATCCTGATCTGTATTCAGCAAAGGGAACATTTCAGAATGCTGTACCCCCCTGCCAGCGGTCATCCATTGTACATCACCCTGCCCAAATCTACCGGCAGCTCCTAGTGAATCTGAATGATCACAATATCCTTTATTTACAATTGTAACCGTTTCAAAGCCTCTGTGTGGATGAGAAGGAAACCCAGGAATGGTATGTCCGTGATACATTCTCCAACCATCTTTTATAGTAAAGTCGTTGCCGAGGTTACGCCCTTCAAGGGAAACATCGGGCTCCATTGCACTATTGCCTTTTGGGTAATGATCTAAATGATAAACACAGAACAAAAAGGGGTCTTGTGTTTCCCATGGGAAGCCTAATGGGAAAATGCGTTTAATAGGGTTACTCATTTTTTGTTTGATGTATTATTAATTTTTTAAATAGGTTTCCTGTATTAAGTCCAAAGAATTCCATTAGTCACTACTAGTGGGTAGCTGTATTAATTTCAACCCAGTTTTCTTCAGGGTCTTTGATATAAATTTGCCGTACTCCATCTGCACGATCTGTAATGGCATTTTCTTTTCCAGGCCAATCCCAATAGGGGATATTTTTTTCTTCCAGATACGAAATGAGTCCATCCAGGTTATTGGTTGCCAGGCAGAGGTGGATACTTTTATTATTTTGACGTATCACGGAGTCTTTACCTATAAGGTGAAGTTGAGAATTGCCATGAATACTAAACCATCTAAACCCTTCTGATGCCGATGGATGGGGAATTTCTTTTAATTTCAATATGTCAGCATAGAAGTCTCCTGTCTTTTTGAGATCTGTAACAACAAAAGAATAATGGTCGTATTGAAAATCAAAATCCTGGGCGTAGGAATAGGATAAAAAGCATACGGATAATAAGAGAATCAGTTTTTTCATGGGATTGTTTTTTTAGAACTTTTTTGTCTTTGTATTCAAATGATTATTGACTGTTATACGACACAAAAGCAAAGTGCTTGCTATCGGGTGACCAGGATGGAACATTAATAGTTCCCTGTCCGCCTATAAACATGCAGAGATTTTTAATTTCATTTGTATTTAAATCATAAAGACGCAAAGAAACAGCCTTCATAGCAGGATGCCGGTCTCCCTGATCTTCATGATAGGATATAAAAACAAAATAGTTCCCATCCGGTGAAGGATGCGCAAACCAATTTGAATAGGCATCATTAGTTAATTGTTCTTTTTCACTACCATCAGATTTCATTCTCCAAATCTCCATTTTTCCGGATTGCATTGAATTGTAATAAATGTATTTACCATCCGGGGAATATTCAGGGCCATCATCTAGTCCCGGGCTGTTGGTAAGGCGTTCCTCTGCACCTCCCTGAATTGAAATTCTATAGATATCATAGTTATTATTGCGACTTGCAGTATAAACAACGGCATCGCTCTTGGGAGACCATCCATGCCAGTAGGAGGGATATTCTAATGTCACAAGTTGAGGTGTTCCTCCTTCAAGAGGTAATGTATAGATCCTTGAGGTACCGGATTGCACTCCTTCTATTGGATCATTATTACTAATGGCCAGCATTTTGCCATCCGGAGAAATTCCGTGATCATTATTGCATTTAACAGCAGTTCCTGTATCTATTTGCTCCTTATGGCTTCCATCTGTCTTTATTTTGTATAAAAGGCCATTTTGATTCACAATTAAATAGTTCCCATCCGGACTCCAGTTGGGAGCTTCAAAGTGTGCCTTTTCTTCATATATAACTTTTCGTTCCCCGCTTCCCAGTGAATAAATTTCCAGCATTGATTTAAGCTGGGATGATTGTCCAAAACTTTGCCCCGAACCCATTATAAATAGAATTACAAGCGTTTTATTAAATATATTATTCATAATATTCAGAGATTAGTTAAGACAATAACTACCGAATCTATTTACTATAATTATGAATGCACAACAGATATTTTACCCCACAAAGTTTATTTTCTTATGTGCCCCGTCACAATAGGGTTTATTATCTGATGCACCACATCTGCATAATGCAGTTACCCCGCTTTTACCTTCAGTCTTACCACTGGTATCCTTAACTTCTAAAGACCCATGTACCAAAAGCGGACCATTAGCCATTACTTCCACTCGAGTATTGTTATTTCCTTCTTCTGAATTTTTTGTTTCTCCTTTCATAATATAAGTTAGCGCCCCGGAAGGACATTTTTTAATTTGTGATTTTAATTCATCAATAGATGCATTTTCAGGTTCAATCCAGGGTTTTTTGTCCGGATCATAAACTTTAGGCAGGGTAGCTACACAAATAGCTGAATGTATGCACTTTCTTGGTTTCCAAACTACAGTGAGATCGCCCGTTGAATATTCTTTAATTATTTCTCTTTCTGCCATAATTTTTTAGTTATTCTTTACACTTTATTATTAGTTGTCTTCCACTGGTGGAGGCCCCGGTGGTATATTTGCTTCATAGACTTCGGCACCCTTCCGGTCTTTATACTCATTCTTAACTTTTTCAATTAATTTTTGATCCTCAAAAAGATCTACGGCGGTCATGCTTAAAGCTTTAGCAGCGTAGGTCATCCCTTTATGACCAATACTCATTCCACCACACGCAACTACCGCCCAGGAATGCCAGGGTGTATCTTTGGGTGCTACAGTTACACTTAAATTTATGTTAGGAACATTCCAACTTACATCGCCCACGTCTGTTGATCCTCCGCCTGGGTGTTCTTTAGTTTCCTTTAGCGGATTTATTTTGCTGTCCATCCCTATCTGTGGTTTTTTTGTCATTTCCTGAATTTTTTTACCAAAGGCTTGTTCTTCATCTGTATATGTAATATCCCCCAAATATTCTAAATTCTTTTGCATGATTTCCTCACCAGATCTATTCACCAATACTTCATATATTCCGGAAATCAGGGAAATTTTATAATCTACATTTGCCATTACTGCCGCACCCTCGGCCATTTTCTGAACCCTTTCGTATACAGGCATTACTCCGCTTCGCTTTGTGTCCCTTACACGGACCCAAAGTTTAGAGTAATCGGGTACTACATTAACTACTTGTCCACCATCTTGAATATGGTAATGAATCCGTACCGTTGGTTTAATGTGTTCTCTGTAGTAATTAATTCCTGTTGTATATAATTCCAACGCATCAGAAGCGCTTCTCCCATTCCAGGGATCGGCAGATGCATGCGCAGCCTGGCCAAAAAATTCAACTTTAAAGTCAACAAGAGCCAGTGTGCTTTGAGCATCGGCTTCGGTATTATCAGCCGGATGCCAGCTTAAGTTAACATCAACATCATCCCACAAGCCATCCCGTACCATCCAAACCTTTCCAAAATATTTTTCTTCTGCCGGGGTGCCAAAAAATTTAATGGTCCCTTTAAGTTTACCCTGTTCCATGAGTTCTTTTACGGCCACTGCAGCACCAAGACTGGCTGTTCCAAATAAATTATGTCCACAACCATGTCCGGCCGCTCCTTCATTTAAAGCTTCTTTTGTAGGTTGTGCCTTTTGAGATATTCCTGGCAGGGCGTCAAATTCACCTAAAATGCTTATTACCGGTTTTCCGGATCCGTAAGTTGCTATAAAGGCAGTAGGCATTCCGGAAACGCCGCGTTCAACAGAAAAACCATTCTTTTCCGCATAGTCAGCTAAAATCATGGAAGATTGCTTTTCATTAAAAGCTGTTTCGGCAAGAGCCCAAACAGAATCGCTAATAGCTATTAGTTCTGCGTTGTGCTTTTCAATAGATTGTATAATAGCTTTTTTGTTGTTGCTTATTTTTTGAGCAGAGGCTGAAAAGGTGAAGACCAGCAATACGCCAAATATTAATTTTCTCATTTTTTTGCGATAGTATTAAGATTAGTCATCAGTGCACTAAAAATACTGTTTTTTGCCGGGTAATGTCATTAACAATCATAAAAAGTCACTAAGCCTTTGACCAATGGCTTTTAAAGAATTTAGCTGAGTGCTTCTTTGTATATTTTGAGGCAGCGTTCACGGGCCATTTTATGATCTACCATCATTGGGGGATAAGTCAATTCCTGCAGTTCGGGAACCCATTTATTGATATATTCTTTTTGCTGATCAAATTTTTCTACTTGTGTAAGGGGATTGAAGATCCTGAAATACGGAGCTGCATCTACGCCACTCCCTGCAGCCCATTGCCAGTTTCCAATATTGCTGCTAAGTTCGAAGTCTAAAAGTTTTGAAGCAAAGTAAGCCTCTCCCCAACGCCAATCTATTAATAAATGCTTACAAAGAAAACTTGCTACCAGCATTCGTACCCGATTATGCATAAACCCTGTAGTATTAAGTTCCCGCATTCCTGCATCAACCAGGGGGTATCCTGTTTCCCCATTTTTCCATTTTTCAAATTCCTTTTCATTATTTCTCCATGGAATCCTGTCATATTTTGGTTTAAAAGCTTTATGGATAGTATGGGGAAAATGCCATAGAATTTGCATAAAAAAATCACGCCAAATCAATTCATTTAAAAATGTTTCATTCCCGGCATTTAGGGCTTTTAAAACTATTTGTCGTATAGAAACAGTTCCAAATCGCAAATGAGGCCCTAATTTGGAGGTGCCATGCTCAATAGCCGGAAAGTTTCTGGTTTTTTCATATGAATTAAGTAATGATGCTGAAATATTATAAGCTGGAACCGCGATATCAGCTCTTTTAAACCCTATCTCTGCTAATGTCAAATTAGGTAAATCAGTTTTCTTGATCATCTTGTTTAAAAATGACCCCGAATCATAAACCATTGCTGGTTCATCTGTTTTAAATTTTTGTTTCCACTTGCGCATATAGGGCGTATATACCACATAGGGTTCACCATTATCCTTTACAACCTGATTCTCCTCAAAAACTACCTGATCTTTAAAGGTTTTAAATTCGATATTGGATAATTTTAATTCTGTTGCAATCTCACTATCCCTTTTTTGAGCATAGGGTTCATAGTCCCTGTTAGTATATACACTTTGTATGTTATATTGATTAATAAGGGTTTTAAAAATATCTAATGGATTGCCTGTGTAGACGCTAATTGAACTTTGGTAATGCGTTTTCAGTTTCTCTCTCAATTCCTGTAAAGAATCGTATATAAAAGTCACCCGGGCATCATTTTCCGGTAAGGAATGAAGTATTTCAGTATCAAAAATAAATATAGGCAGCACCTGATGAATTCCTTTCAGGGCATTGTAAAGACCTGTGTTATCATCCAGTCTTAAGTCTCTCCGAAACCAAAAAATACTTACTTTTTCATGCATTTAGTTAATATTGAGGGTAGACAAACCACCGTCTACACCTAAAACCTGACCGGTTATCCAACCGCTCTTATCACTTAGTAAAAAAGTTGCAATATTCGCAATATCCTCCGGATTTCCTACTCGCTTGAGAGGATGGCGTTCTGCCATGCTTTCTTTCTTGCGATCATTGTTTAATAAGCGCCCTGCCAGCGGGGTATCTACAAGTGAAGGTGCAATGACATTTGTTCGCACTTTAGGCGCATATTCAGCGGCAAGAGATTTTACAAAACCCTCTATAGCACCTTTTGCAGCAGATACGCTTGTATGAAATGGCATTCCTGTACTTACGGCCACTGTACTAAAGAAAACCATACTTGAGTTGTCTGCCATCCTGCCGATAATGTCTTTAACAACCTTTACCATACTAAAAAAATTAAGTTGCATATCTTCCTCAAAATTAGACATGCTCAGCATTTTCAGCGGTTTTAGGTTAATACTGCCGGGGCAATATACAAATCCGTGAAGTTCCTCAGGCAATTGTGTGGTATCCAATGAGTCAGTTAATGCGTCAAAAGTAATATGTTTTACGTTCAGAGCCTTCAAACCTTCCGCACTTCTTGATGCTACATAAATGGTATGGGTTTCCTGTAACTGCTTTACAATGGATAAACCAATACCGTAAGACCCGCCGATTAATAATATATTTTTCTTCATGATTAAATAGATTTTATACTTAACATATTAGAGGTACCCTTCATATTCCCGTAAATTTCCTCAAGTTTCATTTCGCGGTATGCGAATATTTTTTCAAGTTGTTTTTTAACTAGTAAAGGATGTGCTAATTGACCCAAAACTCCAAAAGGCAGCTTGTAGTCGATGATAT
The DNA here is from genome assembly GCF_049665975.1 of Eudoraea sp. Lineage (GTDB taxonomy): Bacteria > Bacteroidota > Bacteroidia > Flavobacteriales > Flavobacteriaceae > Eudoraea. The sequence continues at coordinate 3,012 of NZ_JBATGR010000155.1, read as the reverse complement.
CCTCCATTTCTACCCCACCTGAAACAGGTTTAATAAAATGCTTGTGATGCCATAACGCATATGGTCCAAACCTTTGTTCATCTACGAAGTATTCACCTTCCTTTACATGGGTAATTTCGGTAACCCATTTGGTGGTTATTCCGGCAAACGGAGCAACTTCATATTGAATAATCTGACCCGGAAACATATCCTTGTCTGCGCCATTTAGAATATGAAAACCCATGTGTTCCGGTGTAATAACCTTTAGATTTGCGGGATTTGATAAAAAGGTCCAGGCCTCATCCTGTGTAATGGGTAAGTATTGTCTGGAATGTAGTTGATATAATTTCATTAAAAGGTTTTGAACAAAATTAAGCGCAATATTGTTTAATAAAAAATTAAATATGTTAAACAAATAGTAAAAATAGTCCGGTTTTCCTGCAATTATTTAGGCAGGAAGATCCCATACAATGGTCCAATACGACTAATGATCGGGAAATTTTTAGTTCAGTGTGTGATTTTCGTATATTTCCGAAGCTAGGTGTCATGAATTACAAATTAAATATTTTAAGTTTTTTCCTTCCTGTCATTTTTTTAAATGCTCAGGTGAGTGCCACCCTTGTCGGGACTTTACCGGAAGATGTTCTGGAATCCTCAGGGCTTATTTATTACAACAACAAACTCATCACTCATAATGATTCGGGAAATTCTCCTCGAATGTATGAAATAGATACTCTAAGTTCAAAGATCATCCGGACAATCACTATAGACAATGCTACCAATATAGATTGGGAAGATATTACTCAGGACGAATCCTATATTTATATCGGGGACTTTGGAAATAACACCGGAAACAGGCAAGATCTTGTCATTTATAGAGTAGCTAAATCTGATTATGACCTTTCAAATACAATAAGTGCTGAAAGAATAGACTTTTCCTACGAGGATCAAACAGATTTTTCAGAGATTCAGAATTCTGATTGGGATGCAGAAGCTATGGTTGACTTTAATGATCAGCTACTTATATTTACCAAACAATGGCAAACAAATGGAACGGTTGCATATTCTATTCCTAAAATTCCGGGATCTTATTCAGTAAAGAATTTGGGTTTTTACAATGTCTCTGGTTTAGTTACTGGAGCAACATATAATAATTTCTCAAATGTCCTGATGTTATTAGGGTATTCATCTCAATTACAGCCTTTTATTGTTCGCATAGATGAACTTACTTCAAATTTTTCATTTAACGGGACAGAAGAAAAGTCGGATTTGGGAATTGGGTTTTCACAGGTTGAGGGAATCACCTATTCAGATTCAAATACGTATTATATTTCTTCGGAACGTTTCCAAAATAACGTACCTCCCATAACTCTTGCTTCCCAACTATATACTTTTGAAACCGAAGATACCCCTTTGGAAGCTGAAGGACCACCTGTAGAAATTCCGATAGATACAGAGAAATTAGAAAATGAACTGATTATTTACAGAACTTTTGGATCAAATGAACTTCAGTACGATCTTAATTCAAGCGCACCCTTGTTCGGACGAGCTATATTTGATATTACCGGGAAAAGAGTTAGACATACCAATGGGAATTTAATTGAAAATAACAGCATAGATCTAAGCGGATTGGGCAGTGCCGTATATTACTTAACTTTTTATCTGCAAGGCATAACAATATCTAAACCATTTATACTGGACTGAAGTTTTCTTTGAGCATTATTTAAGGATTTGTTAACAAGAGGAATACACCATTATATTTAGATTTGTTCTAACTATAAAATCTAGTAAATAATGAAAAAACTAACACTATTGATCTGCGTCGTTATGGGATCTATTTCCATGAACGGACAGATAACAACACCTGCACCTAGTCCGGCTGCAAAGATTATGCAAACGGTTGGATTGACTGATGTAACCGTAGAGTATTCAAGACCTTCCATGCGTGGTAGAACTATTTTTGGTGACCTTGTTCCTTATGATAAATTATGGAGAACCGGGGCTAACAAAAATTCGATGGTAACTTTTAGTGACGATGTTACTATTGCCGGTCAAAATGTAAAGGCCGGTAGTTATGCTATTTTCACAAAACCGGGACTAACTTCCTGGGAAGTAATTTTCTATTCTGACACCAATAATTGGGGAACTCCTGAAAATTGGGATGATTCAAAAGTAGCTGCCAAAACAAACGTTGAGGTATATGCTATGCCGACGGATGTAGAATCCTTTACTATGAGTATTGATGACTTGCACAATAATGGGGCTACTCTTGGAATGATGTGGGAAAAAGCCTATGTGGGTGTTGCTTTTGAAGTGCCAACGGCTGACAAAGCAATTAAGAGTATTGAAAGCGTTATGAATGGTCCATCAGCAAATGATTATTTTGGAGCAGCATCTTATTACTTTACGGAAGGCAAGGATCTTTCAAAAGCCAAGGAATGGATTGATAAAGCGGTATCAATGAACGATAAGGCTTACTGGATGATGAGAATGCAATCCCTGATTTCAGCAAAAATGGGTGATACAAAAGGCGCTATTGAAGCGGCCAGGAAATCTATGGCAGCAGCTGAAGCGGCTGGCAATGCAGATTATGTAAAGATGAATAAAGATTCACTTAAAGAGTGGGGAGCATTGTAATTCTTTCAAAATTAATATTATCTAAAACCCTTACCTTAATTGGTTGGGGTTTTTTTGTTCCAATTTGACAGTACAATCCAGGTATTATTTTCTTTGGAATAAAAGGGCTTTTAAATATCAGACAGTTTTTATGGGAGGAGTCTTATGAAGCCTGTCAAATGATTCAAGTACTAATGCCAGTAGAATTACTAGCGCACATCCAATAGCATTTAACCACAAATACCCCATCCAATCTAAATACCAAACAAGTACCACAACCACCTGCGTGATAATAGCGGCAATGAAAACAGCATTCCCTTTTACAAACCGGAAAAAGAAGGCTAGTAAAAACATGCCCAATATGTTTCCATAAAAAATAGACCCAATAATATTGACTAGTTGAATTAGATTGTCTAA
>NZ_JBATGR010000154.1:0-2094 GCF_049665975.1 Eudoraea sp. | reverse complement strand
TATTATATGCTTACCCCTGAAATGGGATATATTAAAATAAACAGATTTGCCGAATCTACCTATAAAGAATTCAACATGGCTCTACGTATATTGCAGCGACAGGGAGCAAAAAAACTAACTCTTGATCTAAGGGATAATCCCGGAGGTTATCTGGGAATTGCAGAGCAGTTGGCTGACGAATTTTTGCAGGATGGGAAGTTAATCTTATATACCAAAAATAAAAAAGGGAAAATAGAAAAAACCTTTGCTACCAAAAAAGGTAATTTTGAAGATAAACCAGTCTATGTTTTAATAAATGAACGCTCTGCTTCCGCCAGTGAAATAATAGCCGGAGCCTTGCAGGATAACGATATAGGAACAATAGTAGGACGAAGATCTTTTGGTAAAGGATTGGTTCAACGGGAAATGGAACTGGGCGACGGTTCAGCAGTGCGCCTGACGGTATCGCGATATTACACGCCTACAGGGCGTTCCATTCAGAAGACTTATAAAAATGGAAATAAAGATTATTATCAAAAATTTACAGAGCGCTATCATAATGGCGAGCTGATTTCTGTTGATAGTATTAAAATAGCAGATTCTTTGAAGTTCACTACTCCTAAGGGTAAAGTGGTTTATGGCGGCGGCGGCATAATTCCTGATGTTTTCGTCCCCATTGGTACTAATGAAGAAGAAGCTGTTGAAAGTCTGGAGAGTCTTGGTTTCATGTCCAGGTTTATATTTGAACATTTAGAGGAAGACAGAAATAGATATTCTAATTACGCGGAAGCAGAATTTGTCCGGGATTTTAATGTGGATGACATAGTTTTTGAAAAGTTCGTAGACTACTCAATAGATCGAAACATTAAAATTAATTTCTATGATTTTGAAGATAAGATAAAACTCTACCTAAAAGGTGCTTTGGCTGAGCAGTTATTTACCTCAAACCTCAATGCAAAAATAAAGTCAACTTCAGACAGCATGCTACAGAAAGTTTTGGAATTGGATCTGCCCACCATTCGGCAAAAAGAAAAAAAAGAGATTGAATTTAACAACTAATCATCGTCTATTTTTTTCTGAATTTTTTTAGAAGTCAGATATATTATTAGCAACAATACAGCACATAAAGAGGCCACAATCCCTATTAAAGCAACAACGCTATTTCCCTTCAGGGGTTCATCAAAATCAACAAGTGTAACATTGTAAGTAATAAGTACAAGTGCCAGGATTATAAGTACAATAGTTAATGTTTTATTCATCTTCGTTGTTTCTAGTTTTTTACCCTTTTTGCGCTCAAAAATCTATTCTAAAATAGTTCGTTAATATTTGAAGTAAATAACTTAACTGCTATAGCTAATAGGATTACTCCAAAGACTTTCCGAATTATATTAATCCCATTCTTTCCAAGTATCCTTTCAATTGCCTTGGACGATTTTAGAACTATATAAACAAAAATAATATTTATAATAATAGCCACAATAATGTTCTCAACATGAAATTCTGCCCTCAAAGAAAGGAGGGCCGTCATAGTACCTGCGCCGGCAATAAGAGGAAATGCAATGGGAACTATAGAAGCACTTTCAGGAGCGTCATCTTTATAAAGTGCTATCCCTAAAATCATTTCAATAGCTAAAAAAAACAAAACAAAAGCACCTGCCACCGCAAATGAATTTACATCTATCCCTATTAGCTTTAGAATTTCTTCACCAATAAATAAAAAGGCTATCATAATACAAGCTGCTACAATAGTGGCTTTTCCGGATTGTATATGCCCAACTTTGTTTCGAAGACTGATAATTATAGGAACGCTCCCTACTATGTCTATTACAGCAAAAAGGATCATACTTGCCGAGGCTATTTCTCTTAAGTTAAAATTCATTAGACTATAAAATTATATAAGCTGGCAAATTTACGTATACCTAAGGTTTTTAGATCACAGAAGGACAAATATTTTAGGTATGTAAAATTCAATAATTATCTTTACCACCTTAATTTTACAAGATGTTTGAAATTGGCAAAGCAATTATCTCCGATGATATTTTGGAAAGGGAATTTGTATGTAATTTATCGGCATGCAAGGGTGCCTGCTGTATAGACGGCGAGGCGGGAGCTCCA
>NZ_JBATGR010000153.1:0-5503 GCF_049665975.1 Eudoraea sp. | reverse complement strand
AAACTCTGATACTAGCTTAAATTTCATTTAGCAAAGTTACAAAAGGGGAATTATTATTTGTAAAAGGAAATTTGCTATGCACAACTTATCTTTTTAATGCAAAATGTCCTTGTATTTGACCGCTACTCTCCGAAATTGCTCTAAACCAATAATCATTAGAGGGTAGGGGTCTACCATTAAAACTTCCATCCCATCCATTAGAAGTAGGTTCTATTTGAGCTAAAAGTTTTCCATATCTATCAAAAATATGTATTACTTCTATGCTTATTTCACTTGTTAAAGGGGTTGGGATAAACTGCCAAAAGTCATTTACTCCATCTCCATTTGGGGTAAAGAATTTAGGAAACCCTTCCAGAGTTAAATCCTGTTCTATTCTTTCTTGCACTATTCCGCAGCCGTTTTTATCCCTAACATAAACGGTATATGAACCAGCCGGAGTAGTATTAAAAACATTACTGTTCTGAAAAGGTCCGTTGATATCATTCAGGGCATATTCATAATCGCCAATACCACTGGCATCTATAGTAATTATTGTTTCCTCTCCCTGGTCGGTTATAGTTACAGAATTAATTGTTGCTATTTCCGAAGATACCACATTAAAGAATTTGGATGTAGGACATTCAACGGTACCACTTACCTGTATAACAGTGTTATATGCTTCATAACGGTATTCACCTGGCTCTGCAAGGGATGCATCAGAGCTTACTGAGATCAGAGTTTCATTTCCAAATTGATCTATCTGAAACCACCGGAATCCTTCAGCTGTATCTGTTGAGCTTACTAAAAATGGAAGTTCATCTTCACAAATAGAAATCGTGTCCGGAAATGATATTTCGGGATTTATGATGATAAGTTCTCCTGTAACTGAATCAAAATAGGGACCGCATCCAATTATGGTTGAGAAAGACTCCTGGGTGCAACCAATAGCATCTCCCGCAGTGTTAAATGGTACTATAGTAATAAAAAATGTTAGGTTAGGCTCAAAGTCTATTACAAAGGTAGAATTAGTAAAGAAAACGACATTGTCCAGTACTTCCGATGTAAAGGGAGAACTTCCTATGGTAACTCTGTATCCGTCAGCTCCTGCCACTGCTGTCCACTCTATAAAAGGGGTAAGTGGCACATTTATTTCCCCATTTAATGGGTTAACAAGGGATGTACATCCCGGTAGGCTTGCCACAGCCCCGGTAGTAAAACTTTGTTCTGGACAAGGAGAAAGATCCCCATTTTCATTGTAAGGGGTAATTTGAACAAAAATCTGTGTACTTGGTGGCAAGTCCAGAATTGGATTATATGAGAGGACATTACCTACGTCTAGATTATTTACAATATTACCTGTCCCAGGGACGGTACTCATAGAAATTCGATAACCGGTAGCATTAGGAGAATAATTCCATAAAATATTTGAGGCAATGTTTACATTGGTCGCACCATCAGCAGGATTTGACATGTTGGTACAGGCAGGAGGATCAATTACATCCTCAGTCCGAAAAGTTGAACTTGGGCATACCACATCGGGAATCGCCGGGTCAAAAAAGAAAAGCCTTATGGTAACATATATCTGCATATTCTCTGGGAAACCTAAAGGAGGTGTATAAGAAAGGGAATTTCCCAAATTTGACTGATTAACTATATCCACGCCCCCGGGTGTAGTACCAATAGATATGATATATCCTGGGACACCTACTACAGCGTCCCAGGTAATGGTCGCATTAACAGGTACATTAGTAGCGTTGTTCAAGGGATATGTCAACACAGGAGAATTACATACTTGTGCCGATAAATAAAATGACCAGCACAGAAATATAAAAAAGGCTATATTTTTCTTACTTATTCCCAATTTGTAATTTTTATATCCAATATCAAAACAATTTTATTTGGGATTCAATTTTATCTTTTTAATGTGAAATGGCCTTTAATTTCCCTTCCATCTCGTAATTTAAGGTTAAACCAATAATCAGAGGCTGGAAGGACATTACTGCTCGAGGTCCCGTTCCATCCTTCTTCTCCTGGATTTATCTGAGCAACAAATTTTCCATAACGATCAAAAATAGCGATCAAGGCATCAGCCTGAAACTGTTCATTTATTCCTGTAATTTGCCAGTAATCATTTATTCCATCCCCGTTTGGAGTGAAAAATTTTGGATAGCCCATTACAGATATATTCTTCTCCACTTTTCCACAGCCATTTGCGTCCCTCACAGTCAGCGTTAAAAAACCCGGTTCAATGTTATAAAAAATATTCTCTGTTTGGTAATTAATCCCATCAATAGAATATTCATACAAACCTTCTCCTGTTGCTTCAATCTCTATAGAATTGTTAGTTGAAAAATCAGTAATATTAACATTCCTGATGTTTGGTGTGCTTGAAGGAATAACCACAAAATTCACGCTGTTTTCACAGAGTATTTCGTTATCATCGATATCATAAATAAAAGTTGTTTCGAGTATATAGTTCCCGGCTTCGGTTAAATTAATGCCTCGATTTTCTGAAATAAGTTCTTCCCTGTTATTTATTTGCAGGAACCATTTGTAAGAATTAAATCCTTCTGGAGCATTAATAAAAAGCTCCGTTCCTAAACATAATATATAGCTCTCTTCCAATGATAATACAGGAGATTCTGTAACTACCAATTCTATAGTGTTCACTGCAGGACATTGCCCGATATTTTCCAGTCGGACGAAGATGGTTGCACCTTCAGAAATGTAGCGCTCTTTGAGTTCATTTTGCTCTAAAGCCAAATCTTCCCTCGTTTCATAAAACCTAATTTCTTCATTTGCATAATTATCTGCTATAGCTTCAAGGTCAAAGTTGCCCAGGAGAATCTCGTCATTTGAAATCTCATCGCAACTGTAAAACGGACCATACGGACTTGCCTCAATAGTAACAGGTGATACTTCGAGCTGAATTTCTCCTAAATATTCGCATCCCGCTATATTTACAGCTTTGTAATAAAGTGTTTGGTTAAAGATAGAGGTGTTTTGATACCCGCTTGTACTAGTAATTCTTATATCATCGCCCCGGTTCGAAATACTTTCATAGAAATAAAATAGTATATCCGGGTCACTGTTAATCTCATCTAAATTAATGGTTGTAATACCATCTGTTGAATTAATGATATCTAGATCACATTTAGTTATGGAAAGGACTGGGTCCGGAACTGGAAGGATATTCACCAAAGCTTCACCGAGAATTGGACAAGCTGAAGGATTGGGTTGTGTGATTTCCAAACTGTAACGCCCCGAATCATCATTGTCTGCGTTTGCTATTTCCAAATAATAACCACTTGGGACAACTATTGGCACTCCATTTTTTAACCAGGTATACCTGGCTCCCGGAATTTCTTCGGCTTCTAGTCTAAAGGATTCGCCCGTACACTTTGCGAGTATACTACTCCTGGTTCCATCGTTGTTGAGTACAAGCTGTGTTTTACCAAAGAATGACTGAATAAACGGTGGTAATCCCTGAGTAGCATTCCCTGCCAAAAATACAGCTTTGTGTTCATAATTAGAGGCAGTTCCTTTTTCATCAGGATTATTAATGGCTCCTAAATATGGAGTGCCCTGAAAATAGTTCATTGCGATGGTTCTGTATATTTTGCCATTATTTGCCATTTGAAGTGCCCCGCGAAATATTTCCCTTGAATCTAATAGTACCTCTGAAGCAGATATGTCTGTTTCTGTTAGGTCATACTGCAGTAATTGGGATAATTGATCAGAATTATCCAAAACATTATTTGAAGAATGTACATAGAGATAATCGCTATTTGGAGAAAATTCTACCCCGTAAGCAAATTGATAGGGCGTACCTATCGTAATTCTTTGTTGATTACTAAGTGTACCAGTAGTGGCATCAAAATCATATAAATAGAGTCCGCTCGTTACATTGGCACTGACCATTTTAGTACCGTCTGCAGAAAGTTTTAAATAACCTCTGGGATCATTTACAAATAAATCATCGAAAGTACTTTTGACCGGTGTATTTACAACACCTGTGGTATTGATTTCATAAGCGTAAAATGTATTTAACCTTCCCAATGTTCCATCTGCCGCTGCAAGTGTAAGCACCCATATTGAATTGTCTGAGCAATCTTTTAAAACTGCAGATATTTTTTCAGAACAGTCTCTTAGTAAATTAACATTTTTCTGAATTACTGCCCCCTTTCCATTGTTCAAAGATATATCGACAACCGAATAATTTAATCCAAAATCCGGATCCGTTTCGGATATAGTGGTATCAACAGTAAATATAAAATACAGATTAGGGTCTTGTGGCTTTGGAATTATTAGTGCAGACTGTGTACTGGAAGGGTCGCCATACAATCCCCCTCCATTTTGCATAATTTCATTCGTTTGGTCGTAAACGGTAACCCCATCAGTATAGAATAGTAAATTTCCAAAAGTGTCAGAAATAGCTGCACAACCTTCAAAGGTATTTAGTTTACCATTTTTAAGTGCTGTGACACTGCCATCATTATTAAATCTTATCCCTGCTTCATTTCCAAAATACCAATTAGACGCTTCGCCCTGGCCTGAGACATAAACGGGGCAAAGAATCAGAAAGAGTAGCAACGTCCCGATCTTTTTCATAGTGTTCTTCCAAACACCACAAGATACTACAAATCCCTCTTTTTAAGCAAAGCGTACGACAAATAGATAAAAATAGTGGTCCAACCAATGACAATAAGCACTTCAAAGAATTGAACATGATAGTCCAGAGCAAGTTCTTCACCAATTTGATCGGCTACTGTTTGTACTGCACTTAATCTTGAAAAGGGTTCTTTTATTAGATTCCACATAGAATTTAAAGGGAAAAAGCCCATTATGGCATCAGTAGTTTCACCATCAAACAATTTCCATCGCATCATCCCCCTCACAAATCCTTCGAAAACCTGCCATAGTATTAGAAAACCTAATGCAAATGCAGAGCGTTTTACAAGTATTCCCAGAAATAAACAGAATGAAAAGAATCCGACAAGCTTTATAAAAAATGCAAGCAGAAACTCCATATCAGAAAAAATGATGGAAATTTCATTATAATCCGAATAGATGAGTCCCAGTATCATTGAAACTACAAATACAAATACTGTTGAAATCAGGGCAAATGATATAACTGTTAGGAATTTAGAAAGAATAAATTCCTTTTTAGAAAGTCCATCAATTAAGTTCTGTTTTATTGTTTTATTACTATATTCATTAGCCATCATTGACACTATGACTATAGCTAAGAATAGTTTAAAAAAAGCGGTTATAAAGGTGTTGAAATGCCAGATATATGGAAAATTAAAAATCCCTTGCTCCGCTAAATGAAATTTAACCGGACCTATATCAAATTTTATGGCCGCGACCAATGCAATTGAAGTAAGAAGTACAAAATAAGATATGATAAGCGCCCTGCTTGCCTTATTGTTCCAAAGTTTAATAAATTCTATCTGTAATAACCTTTTCATTATTTTTTGATTGGAGCTTTTAAATCGATTGATTTTCAGTAAGTGTTAGGAAT
>NZ_JBATGR010000152.1:0-4596 GCF_049665975.1 Eudoraea sp. | reverse complement strand
AGCTCTGATTTATTTTTAATTCAGGTATTTGTAATACCACCGACTCTTCCCCGACAGATCCCTCCAGCTCTATATAGCCTTTAATTTTGGAAGCATCGTTTGTAGCCAACTGAATTTTATAGTCGTTAATAAAAGATTCAGGGGTTTCTATCAGATTCACATCTCTTGTGATTCCCCCGTAATTCCACCAATCTGTATTTATGGTTGGCACTTCATCCTTTTTGCGGGTATTGTCTACCATAACCACCAGAAAATTTTCTCCATCAATCAATTTATCACCCACCTCAAATTGAAAGGGAGTAAAGCCTCCTTTGTTCACTCCCAATTTTTTACCATTCAAATAGATATGACTTTCATAATTAATAGCGCCGAAATGAATGAAGTACCTTTTGTCGTTCTTTAAAGATGCCTTGAAATTTCTTCTGTACCACAATACTCCCTCGTAGAACTACAATTTTTCATATTGAGAGTTCCAATCCCCTGGCACAGTCAATGTTGGCTCATAATCGAAGTTATATTCTGCCCTTTTGGTTTTTCCCGGGTTGGTAATGTTATCATAAAAACCTCCTTTTCCTGATTCACTTTCATCAAACGGTTTTTGTCTGTAATCAAGATAGCCCATTTTATAGGGGTCAATGATAAACTGCCAATTTCCATTGAGGCTTAGTGTTTTTCTACCATTAACATTCTGAATCTGTTTTTGAGAAAAACTATTAAAATTGAAGGACATCACCATGATGAACGCAAAAAGAAGGGTCGAATTTTTTGATAAATACATCTTGTAAATTTTATTAAAATAATAGAAGATAAGCAGGCAATAATATAAAACTTTTTTATTGCACGGTAAACATTTGTTTTAATCTCACTAAATTTAATGAAATTGTTTCCAATGTCAATTTAATAATAGTAAGCCAATGAGAAATTTAATCCTGATTTTCGTCCTGTACGTGGCTATCCTGGGCTGCAAAAAAGAAAGCCCTGAGGGCTGGGTAGATGAAGAACGGTTAATGATGGAGACAGCCAAAGACTGGGTGTCTTTAGGAGGTAATTATACACAACAGCATTTCTCGCAGTTGGAACAGATTAACTCCAACAATGTTGAGAAATTAGGTTTTGCCTGGGAATATGATGCTAGATCAACCATTGGTCGGATACCTCGGGGCCTGGAAGCAACTCCCTTTGTGGTGGATGGAATCATGTATACTTCAGGAGCATGGGGATTTGTATATGCAGTTAATGCTAAAACAGGTGAGGAAATATGGAAGTATGATCCCAAGGTTGATGCTTCATACAATCGCAGAACTTGTTGTGATGTAGTTAATCGCGGAGTTGCTGTATGGAAGGGAAAGGTTTATGTGGGAACCTTAGATGGATTTATGGTTTGCCTTAATGCCAAAGATGGTGAAGAATTATGGCGGGTTGATACTTTTACAGATAGATCTGTAGCTTATACTATTACCGGACCGCCGCAGGTGGCAGGGAATATTGTCATCATAGGCAATTCAGGTGCTGAATTTGGCGTAAGGGGATATATAACGGCTTATGATCTTAACACAGGAGAACAGAAATGGAGGTTTTTTATAGTCCCGGGAGACCCAAAAAAAGGTTTTGAACATGAAGAATTAGAAATGGCTTCAAAAACCTGGGATCCCAATTCAAATTGGGAAGCCGGGGGTGGTGGCACAGTTTGGGGGCAATCTGCTTATGACCCAAAGCTAAATCTACTTTATGTAGGCACGGGTAATTCCTCACCCTATCCAATTTGGCTAAGGAGTCCATCTGGTGGTGATAACCTTTTTCTTTCATCCATTCTTGCTATCAATCCGGACAATGGAAAACTGATTTGGCATTATCAGACTACCCCGGGTGAGATATGGGATTATACTGCTACTCAAAATATAATTTTAGCTGACATTGAAATTAAAGGAGAGAATCGCAAAGTTTTGATGCAGGCGCCTAAGAATGGTTTTTTCTATATACTGGACAGAGCTAGTGGAGAATTACTTTCTGCAGAAAAATATACCAAAGTGAATTGGGCAAGCCACGTTGACCTAAAAACTGGTAAGCCAGTAAAAACAGGTCAGGGCTGGTATAAGGATGAACCCAAATTGGTAACTCCTTCGTTACCCGGAGGCCATAGTTGGAATCCTATGTCATACAGTCCTAAAACCGGACTGGTCTATATTCCTGAAATAATCTATCCATGGATTTACATGGTAGATGAATCATTCTCTTTCGAGAAACTAAAATGGGGCACAGGAATACTTTATGATGGAACAGCCCCACCTTATTCCGAAGAAAATAGGAAATATCTGATTGGACAAGCCGATACGGTTGAATTGAATAAATTAAAAGCCTGGGATCCTGTAAATCAGCGTGTTGTATGGGAGTTGGAACAACCCGTAGCAAGAGGAAATGGCGGTATTCTATCAACAGCCGGTGATCTAGTAATTCAAGGAACAAATACGGGGCACTTAAAAATCTATAAAGCTGCTACAGGAGAACTCCTTAAAGAGATTGAAATTGGAACAGGAATTATGGCAGCCCCTATGTCATACCAAATTGATGGTGAGCAATATATTGCTGTGATGGCAGGCTATGGAGGTAATGAGCTTATAGTTGGCCCTGTAGATAAGAGAGCAGCAATACATAAGTATCAAAACTATGGACGTATTTTGGCTTTTAAACTAAATGGCGGTGAAACCCATTTGCCCCCAAAAGCAGTAATAAGCAAAGTTCCGGAACCATTTGAGCTTGATTTGGACGAGCAATTGGCAGAGAAAGGAGAATCCTTGTTCTTTACTTATTGTATTAGTTGCCATTTAGCAGGAAACAGCACCGAATATTATTCCCAATATCCAAACCTGGCAAAAATAAATCCGGCTACTCACAGCATTTTCAAAGATATTGTACTTCGTGGTGCTTTTGCACCGAACGGAATGGCTTCTTTTGCTGATGTTCTTAACGAAAATGATGCCGATGCCATTCAACAATATCTGGTTAAACAGCAAATTGAATTATATAAAGAGCAAGAAAGTCTGGGAGGAAACTAAAACTAAATGTGGGTAAATGCCATTACCATATCCGGTTATTATCCCATCCACCGCATTATCATTTCAGGAGAACATATTAATTCAAATAACCAATACTATGGATCAGCTTACTCGGTACGCTAAAAGTTAAAAGGCTAGCATTAGTGCGACTGGCGGCAACGGGGTTATAAATTCTTATGTTAAAGAAAGAATTAAATGCATTTTATCCAAGTAAATTATACTTAAACGGATATCTTTTGTAATTAGAACAGACAAATCTAATTTCACGGATATGAAAATAAAATCTAAAATTATCAAATTTGTACTGACCTTTGGTAGTGCTTTTGTTCTTTTTATGGTATTCATGGTAATATCCAGATTTATTTAGACCCTACTATAGTCAAATCATTCTGATTTGTATCTTTGATTTACCTTACTACTCCAAATCCATCATGGTGTTCTCATTAATATCATGGTCTTAAAACCTGAAAAATGCCAAAAACCACTAAAATTTTAGCCTTTGTTTTAGTTATTGTTATCCTGGGCTTTGGTGTGGGAATATACCTGCAAGACTCAAAACATAAGGAAAGTACGGCTGCAGCTTGGGAAGCCAACAGGTTTAACGTGGCAAAATTTCACAAGATTCTACGATATAATTCAAAACTGAATATGGACAACTGGGCAGCAATGAAAGATAGTATTTCACAGCAATTAGACTCTTTGGTGATCCTAAGATTCAGGAAAGAAATGGACAGCCTCAACGCGCTAAAGAATCAAAAACCATAAGGATCTCCTAGATTCTTAAGTAATACAACGAGCAGTATTAAGCATATATTTCCTGAATTTCTTTTTTGTATTTCTCCCTTATCACTCGTCTTTTGAGCTTTAATGTTGGCGTTAGCTCAGCCACAGAATCATCTTCGTGAACAGGGAGCCAAACTGCCGGGACCAAACGGAATTTCTTTATTTGTTCTATATGACTGAACTCCGGATTGTAGTTATCAATCACTTTTTGATATTTCGAGATAATTCTATCTTGTTTTAGCATGTCCTGCAGATTGGTCCACTCAATATTTTTATGCATACACCAGTTCTTTAAGCCATCCTCTGACGGAACAATAAGGGCGGAAACAAATTTTTGTTTATCGCCAATAACCATGATCTGATCAATAACAAAATTTTCCTTTATCCTGTTTTCAATCGGTGCAGGCGCGACATACTTTCCACCTGAAGTTTTTAATAACTCCTTCTTCCTGTCTGTTATTTTTAAAAATTCCTTGCCGTTCGGACCTTGAATCAATTTTCCAATGTCACCAGTGCAGAACCATTTTCTGCCATCAATTTCTTTAAATACCTGAGCATTTATCTCAGGTTTTTTATAATAACCCGACATAACATTAGGCCCAATGGCAAGTATCTCACCTTCGTCTTCATTATATTCCTCCGACGACCTATCTATATATAATTCTACCCCTTTGATAGCATAGCCTACCGTACCAATTATAGATCCCCCCGGTTCAGTACCATTAACGGTTAAGGTAGGAGAGGTTTCCGTTAACCCATA
>NZ_JBATGR010000151.1:0-2023 GCF_049665975.1 Eudoraea sp. | reverse complement strand
GATATAGGTGGTTTCCAATTTTTGTATTAAACTGGTAATCTCATCATTTTTTAAGAGTTTTAAGTTACCGCTGTTAACCAAAGTCTCATAAATTGTCCCACTGCTATTAAAGTCTGAATATTGGGATAATCCCATAGCCATAAGCGCCAGGGAATCTGATTTAGTATAATCCTGGGCCCTGATTATTTTGTTAGCGTATTTATAGGTAGCGGATAAATAATTATTAAGCGCCTTTTCTTTTGTTAGTTCATCTCTATCATCTTCAATCTGCCGTTTAATATTCCTATAAGACTTTTTTTCCTCTTCCTTTTCTATCCGCCGATTATTCCAATTGTTGATTTGTAAAGCTATCAGAATTCCTATGACCACCAAAATGATCTCACCTAAGGCATAGAACAAGTATTTTGTAAACTTGTTTTCTGTTAATAATTGTTTCCTTGTATTTCTGAATAACTTTATCATCTATTTCATCTTTGGCACTGCCCGGGAAAGTTAGTGACCGAATGGAATTTAAAAAATTAGAAAACTAAAATTAATCTAAGCATTTTTGGAAGACAAAATTGCTGTTAGTACTAATCCAAATCCAATGCCGGCGATCAGGCAAGCAACGAACCAAATAGGGGAGGTCTGAAGAAAGAAAAGGCCAACTCCCAAACCAATAAGCGTAGTTCCACCAATAGCCCAAGAGCTTTTATCTTTTTTATCGGAAGTCATAATTTATTATTTAGTATTAAGCCTAAAAGGTAAGAGTTTGACTAAGAAGGAAATATGACATTTATCATACTAAAAAAACCAGATAGTGTGGTGGAATATAGCTAGAATAGATGGGTAGAAAAAGCGATTGATTCTAACAATAGCCTTTTAACAATAAAGCTTATTTTACGTCTTTTTGCATATTTTTCTGAACTGAAATCATTGATTGTTGTCCTACTTTAAATAATCCTTTTTGAGGGCGGTTAAGATCAGCAATAAGTGTAGTAAGGGCAGCGAACGCCAATATCATTGGAATTACAGCAATCAAACCCCTTGGTTTGGTAAAACCTGCCTTAATACCAATTGTTGTCATGGTCATGAAGGAGATGGCCAGCAGTGTTATCCAAATGCTAAGGGGAATTCGATTACGCAAACCTGCAGTGACTCGCTTTTCATGCAGGTCAATGATTTTATTGATAGATTGAATCATCATTGAGGTATTTGTATTGGGTTTAGCTAAGGCTGCCGCCGATACTTCACTCCATAAAAGATTATGAAGCTCAACCGATTTAAGGAGTTCATTGTTGATATTTGTACTGTTTACTGCCCGGAGACGGGTGTCAACATATTGTCTTAATAATTGCTTAACTTCTGTTTTGTATTTCGAATCAATAAGGTCAGCCCTCAGGTAAGAGGTTCCAATTTCGTTGGCTTCCTCAAGAACGTATTGTTTACGCTGGCTAAATTGTTCTGTTGCAATTGAAAATGTAAATGCCAGCAGAAACCCAAGTAATCCAATTAGTCCGCCTATCATTGGTGTTAGAGTAGCGGGTTCCACCTTTTCTTTAATTCCTTTAGAACGCCTGCTAATTTGATAACCAATTTCAAAAGTGATTAGCATCAAAAGACAAAGACCAATGAAGATAATAGAGATGGGTAAAGAATCAAAAATTGAAGTAGTCATATTTGCTATTATTGGTAATACTCCCTTTGTGTTTAACCATTATTATATTAAGTTTTAAATTCTCCTGGATTTTCTCACAAAAAGGGGAGTAAATCTAAATGTAAAAATAAATGGCAAATAATAAGAAAAAAAAGCCTATCGTTTTTTTTATATAACAGTATTAAAAAATCCTGTAGCCCTTTCTTAAAAATGTTTAATCAAAAGGATGATTTTTTAATTTCTCCCTTAAGAATCTTCTTTGAGCCTATTCCCAATTTTTTATAAATTTTCATGGCACTCAGTTCCGGTAAATCTAATTTTTTAAGACGTTCTTTTTTAACAAAAAACACATCACCAGACATTGGGTTTGGGGCACCGGGAATATAT
>NZ_JBATGR010000150.1:0-8904 GCF_049665975.1 Eudoraea sp. | reverse complement strand
GTAGTTGCCCCTGCTTCTTTTGAGATCGTAATTGATTATGCCTCTGCTTATACGGCCTGTGCGAACAACAGTATTGTCCTTGATGTAACGACTATTAATGCCATAGATTCGGGTGGAGGCGTGACTGATGTAACTGCTTCTCTTATCTCCGGATTTTCATACCAGTGGAAAAAAGATGGCAGTCCTATTAGTGGAGAAACTTCGGCAAGCCTAAGTTTAACGGATATTACTGAAAATGGTAATTATGAAGTAGACGGAAATATTACTACATATAACGCAACATCAAACTCCCTGTCTGTTCAGCTATTGGTAAATGAGACTTTAACCATTAACAGTACCGGTCTTATTAGTTGTGGTCCCTCAGAACCAATAACAATTAACACTACCACGAATTTGTCTGGTGAATCTTTTGATTGGTTCAAAGATGGTGTAAATCTAAATACAACCGATATAGCTCTCACGGTTACAGAGCCAGGAACGTACCAATTGCAATTAGACAGAAACGGGTGTGCGCTTCCATCAAATGAAATTGTTATATCTGGTCTTGATCCTGCATTGATAACTCTTGACCCTTCCGGTACAATTGTATTTCCAGAAGGTGGCTCAAGAACAGTTACCGCAAGTGGTGGTGATTCATACAGGTGGGATGATTCTAATAATACAGAAATAAGCACTTCTTCTTCTGTAACATTTACAGAGGAAGGTTCCTATATTCTTATAGCAGCTATAGGGAATTGTGAAGTAAGCAGGAGCTTAACTGTAGAATATCTTGACAACTTTAAAATACCGAATGTTATAACTGTAAATGGTGACGGAATAAATGATCAATGGATTATCCCCAATTCCTACTCTAATAAGCCTGACGTGAATGTGCTCATTTTCAATAGCGCAGGTAAGGAAGTATTAAATGAATTCAATTATCAAAATAACTGGCCCGAAACTTCAATGACTTTTGCCAAGCAAAACATGGTCTTTTTCTATAAGATTAAAGACGCTAATGAGGTTCTAAAACAAGGGACAATAACAATTATTCGTTAACAAATAAAATGAAACTAAAATTAATATATCTGTTGTTGTTCATCATGGCGCTTACAAAAGTAGGCGCGCAGGAAGATAATCCTTTTATCTCTTATGATGTGCCTTCACAGAACCTGTTAAAGTTTAACAGATTTCTTATAAATCCGACCTTCTCAACAGTTCGTGAAGACTTGTCATATATTAATCTTTTACATAGAAACCAATCGGTATCTTTTGATGACAACAACCAGTTATATTTTCTTAGTTATAGTGGAAGGGTTAACGACAGATCAGGGCTCGGATTGAGTTTATATACGCAGCGCGAAGGGGTTGTTAGCAACTACGGAATATTGGCAAATTATGCTTATGGTGTAAAATTAAGCGATAAAAGTAATTTCACCTTTGGTGCTAATTTATCCTATTACAGTAGTGGCCTGGATCAAAGCAGGGCTAACCCCATAGAGCTCGATCCACTGCTTAGTGGTTTTCAGGATAGTTCACTGCTTTCCTTTCAACCTGGATTTAACATTTCTTATAGTCAGTTCGATTTCGGGGTTTTTGCTGAAAACCTTTTGGAATACAACCTGAAAACGAGTGAATCTGTTACAGACTTTAAAGACAAGACTTTCTCAGCTCATTTACAGTATACTCATGCGTTAGAAAGTAACGCCGGAATTTTTGAAAATGCTCGTTTGATGCCGCTGGCTCGTGTAAGACAAGTTGGCCAGGAAGATATAGTTTTAGGTGGTAATATAATTTTCGACTTGCCAAAACTAGGATGGGTACAAGCGGGATATGATAGTTTTTATGGGGCTTCTGCCGGGATAGGTTTTAACCTTGGAAAAAGACTTTCTCTTGGGTATACCATGGAGAAAGGCCTATCCAATAGTTTTGACAACTTTGGTACTACTCATGAAATTTCATTTGCATATTCCTTCACGCCTAATCTAACGGAAGATAGGGTAATGTTAGAAGAAAGTGAAGAAGCCATCGCAAATATTGAAGAAGAACAAGAGGTGCTAGAAGAATCCCTTGCTTCCGATGACGAAGAGATTACAGAGCTAAAGCGCCGTCTGGCAGAAAATGATGCAATACTTGCGGAACTCATCTTTAGACAAGACTCCATGGAGACAACTCGCGAAAAAGATCTTGAAAGAAGATTTGAGATGGTTATGCGCATGGTGCGTAATGAAACCAATGGAGATCGTCCTGATCTGGAAGAAAAGGCCAGGGAAATGTATTTCATTAATAATGACAAAACAGCCCTTGTTGAAAATGTTGAGAAGCCAAGGCCTACTGAGTATAAGCCTATAGTCAGGAAGAAAACTCAGGCAGATGTCTTTATTCAGGAAGCCAAACGAAACAATGTTAAAGGCCAAAAATTCAGGGACCTCGATGGCGTGGAAAATGGATACTATATAGTTGCGAATGTTTACAAAGGCGGGCATTATATGAATAAATTCATGGACAATCTTAATGACCAGGGCTTAGACGCTGATTATATTGACAATCCAAAGAACGGCTTAAAATACGTTTATCTGAAGAGATACGATACCTGGAACGAGGCATTGGCCGCCCACAAATCCGGATTAAACGGAGCCTATAACGGGGAGTTATGGGTAATGAATGTTGATAACCGATATACCAACGAGGCCTATGCTGAAAATTCAACTAAAATTCGTGAGAAATCGTCTGAATATGACACAGATGTTCTTCAAAAGAATGTTGTTGTCAGGGATAATGTAACAGACAGCGAGCCAAAGTCGAAAAGTCAATTTATTAATGGTGTTGGTTCCGGTTATTATATCATAGCAAATGTCTTTGCAAATCCTAAAAATGCCAATCGATTCGTAAAATTATTAAACTCCCAGGGGCTTAGTGCCAGCTACTTTATAAATCCCGTAAATAACTATCGGTATGTTTATTTAAAGCGACACGAATCCTGGAATAATGCCCTAATATCTTACTACTCCAAACTTAATGACGCATATGATGATAAAATGTGGATCATGCGCGTTACACCAAACTTAATAACCTAGATGAAACCAAATTTTACTAAAAATTTTCTTTTTGCCTGTGTGGTACTATTTTCATTTATAGGCATTTCACAAGAATTCAATAGTTTTGAAGTTAGGTATCAAAATAACCTAAGGGGTGATTTAACTTTTATAGCTAATAATATTGTTAACAGGAATGGAGGCACTGGAAGTACTCAACCGGAAGACCCTTATAATTCCACCGGTAACTCCTCTACTTACAATGACTGGCTAAACATGCAGTACATTGATGTGGATGGCGACCCTACCACCTTTAGCTCAAGCCGGGCCACATTTACCTATCCACAGGCTAGTTGTAACCTTGTCCGATATGCCGGATTATATTGGTCTGCAACCTATCCAAGTGCTCAGGCCGGTCAGGCCCTGGGCACAGGAAGACAAAACGATTTTAACCAGGTGAAACTTATGGTTCCGGGAGGAGCTTATATAGATGTAACTGCGGATGAGGTTTTATTTGATGGATTCACCAGTGGTGATGCTTCCGTGACTCAAAATAGTCCTTATGCCTGCTATGCAGACGTAACAGCGCTTATAACCCCATTAGCAGATCCTTCAGGGGATTATACGGTTGCAAACATACGATCTGTTGTTGGTTCGCTTTCTCCGGGAGGAGGTGCAGCGGGGGGATGGACACTAGTTATTGTATATGAAAACCCCACATTATCAGGAAAATTAATTACAACCTTTGATGGTTTTGCCAGAGTACGAAGTGCGAATCCATCCGTTGACATAAACTATAGTGGGTTCAATACTATCCCTGTGGGTCCGGTTAGGGCCAATATTGGCGCTGCCGCATTAGAAGGAGATAATAGAATTACCGGTGACAGAATGCGAATCAGAGCCGCCAGTAACCCCGGATTTACAACCATTAGTAATGCCGTAAACCCGGCTAATAATTTCTTTAACAGTAATATTACGCTTAATGGTGCTATTACTAATAACAGAAACCCAAACAGTATCAATACCTTAGGTTACGATACAGATATATTTTTGTTGAATAACCCGGCCAATTCTGTAATACCCAATGGTGAGACCGACGCTACTTTCCGATTTACCTCTAGTGGCGATCAGTACTATCCATTCTTCAACTCCTTTAATGTTGAGATTATTGAACCAAATATTATTGTAGAAAAAACAGTTGAAGACATTGCAGGAAACGATATTACCGGTTTAGGGGTGAACTTAGGCCAGTTACTGGATTATGTCCTTGGCTTTCAAAATATAGGTAATGATGATGCCACTAATTATGTTTTAAGAGATGTTTTACCAGTCAATGTCACAGTTATAGAATCAGATTTGGTATTGCCTCCGGGAGTAACCTATGTATATGACCCGATAGCCAATGAAATATCCTTTAACATACCGGATAACCTTATAGAAGAGGGTGATCCGCTTTCAGAGATACGGTTAAGGGTAAAAGTAGCAGAAAATTGTTTTGATTTTGTAGATGCCTGTACTGATTTAATTGCGAATCAGGCCTATTCTACCTATGAAGGAGTCATAAACGGTGCACAGATTACTGATGATCCCAGTGTATCCGAATTTGACAATTGCGGATTTGTAACTCCAGGTGCAACGAACTTTTTATTAGATGATCTTGAAAGTTGTGATTATAGCAGAACCGTTCAGCTTTGTGGGGATGATTTACTTCTAGATGCCGGAGACAATTTTGACTCTTATGTTTGGTATAAAGATGAGAATGAGGATGGGCTAATTGATCCGGGTGATACCTTATTAAACGACGGTGATCCTGATGGTGATCCAAGTACACTTTTAATTAATGATATAGGTATTTATATTGTTGATAAAATAGTTGCCGACCCTTGTAAAGGTTTTCAGGAAATTATTACAGTAGAGCTATTTGGAGCCACCCAGATAAACCCTATCGTTACATTAATCAATGATACTACTAATAGCGTAGAAGGGGAGGTGGTAACTTGTCCAAATGATGGAGAATTATTACCGAAAATATTCTTGTGCGGACTCAACGACAGTGAACTTATACAAATTAATATTCCGGATGCTGACAGCATAGAGTGGGAGCAGCTTGATGAAGCAAGTTGTGGTGCGTCTGTTGCGGATTGCGCTAACAAAGATTCAGGATGTGCGTGGAACAACGTAGGAACGGGGAATAATTTTCTCGCTTCAGATGCCGGTAGATACAGGCTAATAATCAACTATCAAAACGGGTGTTTTACCAGGTTTTATTTTGATATATTCAAGAATCCTCTTGATCCTCAATACAATGTTACAGATTTAATCTGTCTATCACCCGGCAACATCACTGTAACAAATATGCCTGTTGATTATGAGTACCAGTTGCTAGATGCAACTAATGGTGCTGTTTTGGTACCATATAGTGCATTAAATGGACCAAGTTTTACAATAAATTCTAACGGTGCGTATACGGTAGAAATGCGTCAGCAAGGTGTTGTTGATGGTTGTATTTTCAGGTTAGAAGATATAGGTGTACTTGCACGTAACTTTCAGGTAAATATCACCACAAAGGACACGGATTGTAATGGATTAGGGGAAATTTCAATTTCAGCTCTTGATGTAGAGCCCCAATATTATTATGAAATATCTCAAGGAGGTACAACAGTTGATACATTTGGCCCTTCCGTTGATAATAATTATACTTTTCTAAACTTAAATGATGGTGTTTATGATGTGTTGGTGACAACAGATGATGGTTGTACTTATTCAGAGCAGGTAACAATAAACGATGTTACAGACCTTGCCGCAAATGCAGTGACGACCAAACCAATTGATTGTACCGATGGTATTATAACCGTAACCGGTTCAGGTGGTTTTCCTAACCCGGATTATTTATATGCGATCTGGAGCTTTAATGGGGTAACGACTTATACAGATATTACAGATATTCCAGCCGCAGAATTTCAGGATTTAAGTGATTTCACTTTTACAAATGGTGAAGAAGGAGATTACGTATTTGTGGTTGTTGATGCAAATAACTGTTGGGAATTATCTAATACAGCTACAATTACTGTAGCGCCCGCGGTAGTTTACACTACCACAGCAATAGACGAAACCTGCCTAGGTGGTGCAGACGGGTCCTTTGCTGTTAATGTAACAAATTACAATGGCTATAGTATAACTTATACCTTAACCTATCCGGATACCTCAACAACAACCAATGCTTCCGGATCTTTTACCGGCCTTGGACAAGGGAATTACAGCTTAACTTTAACGCAAACAAACGGAACAGACACCTGTGATTTTGTAGAAACCTTTACCATAGGTGGTCCTGTTGATTCTGTCACAGGAACAGCCGTTTTAGTACAGGATTACACATGTCTTCAAAACGGAATTATTGAAGCTCAGGGTGTAAGTGGAGGTAATGCAGCGTCATATGAATATAGCATAGACGGTGTAAACTTTTTTTCCGGACCGGGAGCAGAGACTTTCTCTAACCTTACCAATGGAACTTATACAATAACAATAAGAGATGCCAGTGGTTGTGTTTTTGTGACAAACCCGGTAACTATAGATCCTTTAAACGAACCTACTGATCTATCTTTTGTTTCAACGGCGCCTAATTGCCCGACACAAACTTCAGATCTTACTGTAACAGTAGTAGATGGCAATACTCCATTCCTTTTTGAAATAATTGCCCCTGCGGCAATTGCAGCTACCTCAATTTCCGGTAGTTCGGCAGATTTTGATGGTCTCGCTCCTGACACCTATACATTTAGAGTAACAGACAACAAAGGCTGTACCTACGAAGAAAGTTATACCATTACGCCGGTAACTCCCATTGGGGTTGTTGGCCAGTTAATAAGCAATATTAGCTGTCTGGGTGATTCCGACGGAGAAATTCTATACACTGTTTCGGACTTCGCCACATCATACGATTATACCGTCACCGGGCCATCTGCGTTTAGCGGATCCGGAGAAACTAGCGCAACAATTCCTTTAACCGGTTTACCAGCAGGAACTTATGATATTACAGTAACGGATAATGATACAAACTGTACTGACACAGCAAGTGTTACGGTAAATGCCCCTGCGGCGGTTCTTGCGTTATCGGCTAGTGAAACTCAGCCCACATGTACAGACCCGGGCAGTGTAATACTTACTGCGACTGATGGTTGGGGAGGTTATAATTTTTCATTAACCTATCCTGATACAATTACAATTGTGACTAATGCTACCGGTGCCTTTACTGGTCTGGTACAATTAGGAACTTATATTGCGTCTGTTACAGATGCGAATGGTTGTGTTGCCATGACAACATTTGACTTGAATGCTGCTTTGCCTCCTGTATTAGCAATAGTCCCAAATAATGTTTGTTATGATGATCTGGTAGGATTAACGTTAACGGCAAATGTTACATCCGGCGGAGATGGAAACTTTGAATATAGAATTAACGGCGGGCTTTATGACACAAATAACGTTTTTGCCGGCTTGGGACCAGGTACATATACCATTGACGTGATTGATGGAAATAATTGTACCGGTACAGACACTATTACAATAAATCCGGAATTGACGGTCACAGCTTCAGCAGGCAATATAACGGCCTGTGCAACAACAACAGATGTAACGGTAACTGCAGCAGGTGGTGATGGAAATTATGTTTATGCAATTGTAGCTGACGGAGCAGCTCCGGTTCCCGGAGATTTCGGTGCAGTAAATCCAATTACAGTTACCGGTGCCGGGGACTATGATGTATACGTCCGGGATAATAATGGAAATGTAACATTTTGTGAAGCTATGTACGATATCACTATTGTACAAGATGCGCCTATAACTATAACTCCAACATCAACTCCTGCAATATGTTTTGGAGACAGCAATGGTACCATAACGATTGTTGCTGCTGATGGAATGGGGCCTTATTAATACAGTATAGATAACGGAACAACCTACCAGGCAACAGGAAATTTTGTAAACCTTCCTGCCGGCACCTATCCAATCCGGGTAAGGGATGCTAACAATTGTGAAGAAACCGCTTCAATTGATGTACTTGAGCCCGCTCAACTAATCGCTGAGGCTGTTCAAACACAGGCTTATACCTGTCTTCAATTAGGTGAAATAACGGTAGGAAGCGTAACCCCAACATCCGGAGGATCAGGAGATTATCAATATAGTCTTAACGCAGGTTCCTGGACGGCATCTACGCCCGGCGGAATTACCTTTACTGGCCTTATTGATGGTGCTTATTCAATAAGAGTACGAGACGCGAATGCAGTTTCTTGTTTTATTACGCTGCCAGATGTTATAATAGCACCATTACCTGTAGAACCGGTTTTGAGCACCAGTGTTGCCTATAATTGTGATGGCACAGGAAATATTACGGTATTACCCAATGATCCTTCGTATCAGTACAGTATAGACGGAGGTCCGCTACAGGCTTCTAATATCTTTACTAATGTAGCCATTGGTAATCATTCTATTACGGTAGATTATGGCAGCGGATGTACTGTGGACACTGCTACGGATGTTGTAGCTGGAAATGCTTTTGATGCAAATATTACCAACTTTACCAATATAAGTTGTAATGGTCTGGCTGATGGTACAATTACCTTTGAAGTAGAAAACTTTGATGTCGTAAATGGTTTTGAATATGCAGTAAACGGGGGGGCATTTTCGGCGCCCCAAACAGTTTCTCCGGTAACAGTTAATGGTTTAAGCGCAGGAGTAAATTCAATTGAAGTAAGGGATGCTTTAGATAATTCCTGCTTCGTTATCCTTTCGGAAACACTAACCGAACCTGCAGCACTCGTTGCTTCGGCAGGCATTACTGTGGCGTTTACATGTAACAATGCAGGGGCTACCATAACTGCCAGTGCAATTGGAGGTACAC
>NZ_JBATGR010000149.1:0-4599 GCF_049665975.1 Eudoraea sp. | reverse complement strand
CTATTTGTCTCCCCTGGGATTTTAAGCAAGTTACCAAAAATGCCGGCTACTACTGTAAGGTTCTGATGTCTTTAATCAAGCGCTGAATTTCATCATCTTTAGTGCCGTCATAGATACCTCGTATCTGTTTTTCCTTGTCCACCAGTACGAAGTTGGGCGTATGAATAAAATCCTGCAGACCGCCATCACCGTCATCCACCGCGGCAAAATAACTTTTACGGGCGAGTTCATAAATATGTTTTTTGTTACCGGTAGTAATATTCCATTTCGTATCAATGGCACCATTTTTTGAAGCATAATTATATAAAACAGAAACACTATCTATCTCTGGAGTTACTGAAATGGACAGTAACTTTATGTCATTATTATGAATAAATTCCTGCTGTAAAACTCCCATATTATTAGTCATTACAGGGCAAATACTAGGGCATCTGGTAAAAAAGAAATCCGTTACATAGATTGTATTATTATAATCTTCCTGCGTAATTGTTTCGCCATTCTGATTAATCAATTCAAATGGTGCAACCTTATGATTATGCTCAACGTTATGCAAGCTTTGGTCTACCAGCGCTGGATTTAAATCTGAAGGGTTATAAACCGCAGGTTGTTCTTCCTGCAACCAATAAGAAAAAAAAATTAGTAAGGATGTAAGTACAAGAAATATAGTTATTCCCTGCCTTAAATGCGGATTTTTAAAAAATTCAGTCTGCAATGTTGCGTATTTATGAATTTAATATTTTAAAGGTAACCTATTGATTTCTTATGTTTTTATAATATTGAAGTATCTATTTCAATATCTGCATTTTCCCATGCTGAGTCATATTCGGCTTTAATAAGAGCTGCCTCATCCATTTTACCCTGAGCTAACAGGCTTTTATACAAGCCCATAAGCGACCATCCGTTTTGCCTTAAGACTTCCAGGTCTTCTTTGTAAATTACTTCGGCCTCATTAAATTTATTGGCCTTTAAAAGTATTGCACCCAGGTTTTGACGTGTTGGCACATGCCAGGCAGCAGGTTCAGTATAGACTAATTTATCTTCCAGGGATACTGCATTTTTTAGATGTTCAATTGCTTTTGGCAAGTCGCCATTAAGCGATGCCAACTCTCCGGCTACTACTTCATATGCTAAACGTGCAATTGAAGCCGAGTTATTATTTGCTGTAGCTACGAGGTCTTCCAGTTCCGGATCCTCTTTAAGTAACGCGATAGCGTCCAGTTCCTCTTTTGCTTCTTTTGCATTGTTTTTTCTAACAAATGCAATTCCTCTTGCATAATGCCTCATCAAATTCAAATGTTTGATCTCAGGATTAGGTGCCGGAATGGTTAAAATATCATTCCATTTACCAAAACGAACATAAGCCAGCATTGGTGTTGATGCGAAATCCTGCAAAAAGGGAAGTGTTATTAATTCCCCGGTGGGTACTTTTTCAGCCGTCTTTTTTGCCGCATCTATGGCAATCTCACTTGCACCTAATAAACTTGCTGCAGACCAAAGGAAATGGATGTTATGTGGGTAATAACCCAAGGGATAAAGTCCCTGGGAATAACACTGCGAAATATAGTCCTCATCAGCCAAAATAGCAGCCTGATTAATTTTAACAGCATCAAGATAACGGCCAACTCTTATGTAGATATGAGAGGGCATATGAACAATATGGCCCGCAGCAGGCATAAGGGATGCTAATACATCTGCACTTGGAACGGCGAGGTCAGGCGTTGGTAATTCTACCATATGAATATAATAGTGGTGTGCTCCGGGATTATCAGGATTAATTTTTATTGCTTTTTCCAATGCGGTTTTAGCTTCGGATATATTGGGGGATGGATTACCATCTTTATCCCAATAATTCCAGGGAACTGTATTCATTACTGAAGCAGCATATAATGTAAGAATATTTGAATCTTCTGGAAATTGCTTAACTACTTCGGTCATGGCATGCATATAGGTCATATTCAATTCTGCTACATCTTTTTTAAGATCTGTGCTGTATCTGGATGTAAGAGCATTTATTAAAGCCTGTTCCTTTGGACTTGCCCCAGAAGACAGTTTTTTAGCTTTTGCCAGTGCCTCATTATATTTCTCCTTGCGCTCGTCCGGTGGCAATTGATCATTTATATTAGGTCCCAGTGTATAAGCCTGCCCCCAATAGGTCATGGCAGAATTCGGATCCAGTCTGGATGCTTCCATAAAAGAGCGGTGTGCTTCTGCATGATTAAAAGCATAGGTAAGTCTTAGGCCTTGATTAAAGAAAGTTTGCGCCATTTCGTTGGAAGTGGTAATGGGAAAACTCAGATTTCCCAGATTTTCAAACAGGGGAGAAATCTGTTGAGTGGTGTCTACATTGCTTAATAAGTATTTGGCAACGGTACATTTTATTGAATAAAAGGAGGCTTTTTGGGAATTGTCGAGGCTTTGTTCCCCTTGTTCAATAGGTAAAAAATAAACAATTGAGAATAGCCCGATTGCGAGAATTATAAAACCTGATTTTGTTTTCATGATAGTAATGTTAATAGTTGTTGTTTGTGTTTTGTTCTCATAATGATAGGAAATTAGCCTACATGTTGTTGAATATATGCTTCCGCTTCCACAACTTCAGGTCTATCGCTTTGGGATGCTTCAGCCAGTTTTAAAAGATCTTCAAAATACTTGGATGCTTTTTCATGATCACCAAATTGTTTTGCTGCCACCGCTGCCCCATAGATCCCGTTGAAGCGCTTAGGATTAACACTTAGATTTTTCTCATATACTTCTAAAGCTTCTTGTGGTTTGTTTATGGCCAGTAACATTTCTGCCAAAAATTCGCGGGCCGGTATCAATTTACCAGGTGTAATTCCATGAACTCCTATGATATCTTCCATTTCTACGGCTTCTTTTAATAGCGCAATACCTGAGTCTTGTTGTTCATTATAAAAATGTAACCAGCCTTGTACTATTTTCATTTGGATTAATACCTGGTTTGCATTAGCCTCATTTCCACGATCTGAAATTTGTTGCCTTAAGGTGTTAAGGATTTCCAATTCTTCATTGGCCGCACTGAAGTTTTTTAGATGAAGTGAACCGATAGCTCTGGTAAAATGAAGCAAAGAACTTTGCCATGGAAATTGATCCCATTTCACCTCCGATTCATGAAATTGTAAATTAGCCGCGACATCCCATCTTCTATTTTCCAGGGCAATTCTTGCAGGTACGGCAGCAAAGGGATATGCAATAGCAGCTATATTTGAAGGGTAGACATCATAAATTGTTTTCATGTACTGGTATTGTTCATCTGCATTTTTATTATCACCTTTTTGTAAGTAAGCATATACCAAATAACCCATGGCATGAAGCTCGTTAGACCAGTGACCATCCATTTCACTGGCCTCGGCATAACATCTTGCCGAAGACGCAGAATTTATATTAGATTGTATAGATTCATCCCATAACCCCAATCGCGTAAAGATATGGGAAGGCATGTGTTGGGCATGCGAAGAGGCTGGTGCGATATCCGCATATCTTCTAGCCGTTGGTAAAGCTAAATGAGCTAATTCCGGGTAATCATAATTATGTATGATATAATGGGCAATTCCGGGATGGTTGGGTTGGTCTACAAATAATTTTTCAAGAATCTCACCTGATTTTTTTTGATTCTTATAGGTCTTGTCCTTGCGATCTGCGGATGCTCTTAAGGCTAAAGCATAAAAAACTGCTGCTTCATTGTCTTCAGGATACTTCAAATAAATTTTTTCCATTTTCTTTTCGTACAATAATGCCCTTTTGTTTTGATCAATTTTATCCCAATCTTTATAATATATGCCTATAGCATCCAAATACTCCTTTTCTCTTTCTCCTTTTGGAATTTTGCTAGCAATTTCGAGAAGTTTTGATCCTTTTTCCAGGTAACTTTTATCAGACTGATACCATAATGAATGAACAATACTCATAGCTACTCCCCAATAGGCCATTGCACATTCTGGATCTGCATCCAATACCTGCACGAAAGCTTTTTCGGCTTCTTCATATTCAAATGAGTGCAACAAGGATAATGCCAGATCAAAAGTCGCCCGGGTATCATAATTGCAGGATAGCGCAAAGCTTACCTCCCCGAATTGTTCAGAACTACATAAAATAAGTTCGCCTCTCAGCAGATTAATTGCTGCCAAATCAGGATTTGGTTTTGTTTTGTTTTTGCAATTGGTGAAGCTAAGTATACTTATAATAAATAGGACAATTGGCAGACAGCTTGGAATTTTCATTAATAATTGAGTTTAATACATCGGGGACATATATATGAAGAAAGTGAATAGATACAAGGTAAAACTTTATGCAACTCCCTTTAAAGATAGGAAATTCTAAGTTTGTAGAAATATTCTATAAGTATAACTGTATAGTTGGCAACTATTTACGGGTAGATTGACCATTAATAAGTATTAATGCCTATATGCATAAACCTTATTGACTATAACCTGTATGCTCTTTGTGATTCGTAATCATAAAGTACGTAAACTCCTAATTTTTATGACTTTCACTATAATGTTCTTTCAGAAGATTCCGGCCAAAATCATTTTTCAGATCCCTGACTGCGGTATGCACATGATTGGCATTATTTTGTGTATT
>NZ_JBATGR010000148.1:0-2508 GCF_049665975.1 Eudoraea sp. | reverse complement strand
ATTAATTATAAAAGTTAGTAACGTTTTATAAGGTTACTTCGACTTAGATGAAATATTAATCAAGAATATTACTTATGAGCAAACCCATATCTAACATTTTTATTCACATATTCCTACTTGCTTCTATATCAATATATGGCCAATCTATTTCCTCCAGGGTAGTAGACACCAAAACAAACGAAGGTATTCCCTATGCAACGGTTCAATTTAGCGAGCATCGTGGTATTATTACTAATGAGGAAGGCAGATTCAGTGTAAATTTAAAATCCAGGCTGGAACAACAAGATTCCATCTATATTTCCAGTATGGGATATAAAAAAACAGCTATCCATTTTAAGGCTATTTTGGATAGTGTTATATACATAGAACCAAAGGCTATAGAACTAAATGAAGTATACCTATTTAACAATGATCTCGGTATCGATGAAATCATTGACAAAGTGAAAGAATACTTACCAACAAATTATAATAGAGATCCCATAAAACAACGCTTATTCTTTAGGCAATCAAGCCTCAATACCATGACTAAAATGGATATTGAATTTGAAAAATCTACCATAGAAGAGCTTAATAAAAAATTTCTGGATAGTGTGGTCTCCATTTTACCTAGAAATGCATCATACTATACTGAAAGTTTATGCGATTTTTACAGAAAACCAGACGAGCACCGCCTATACATAGAAAAGGCGGCAGAATTATACGATAAAAACAATAAAGGTTCTATGGAGGCTCTTTCGGCCAAATTAGAGCGCATTTTTAAAGAAAATGTAAAACCTGATTCCTATTTAAAAATTAAGTCGGGCTGGTTTGGTCAAAAAGTGGAGTTAGATTCCTTATTTGATGCCTCGGACGAGACGGATGAGTTAGAAGATGAACTCAAAGACCGTGGTAATAAACATTTTCTGTTATCCAAAAAAGATCAGCTGCACGATCTTTATTCTGAACTCTTCTATAATGATGACAGCAAATTAAATTTTATTGACAAATCTAACCGCTATGAATTTAGCTTAAAGGGATTTACTGCCCTGGAAGACGAAGGCGTATATGTCATATCATTTGACCCAAAAAGGTCAGAAGACTTTAGAGGAACAATCTATGTAAACATAGAAGATTTTGCAATAATGCGAGTAGACTATGAGAATGTAAATTCATTGAAAAGAATAAAATTATTGGGGTTCTCCTATGAAGAAATCACCTATAAAGGAACTACAATTTTCAGTAAGGGAAGTAATAATAAGTATGATTTACGATTTATTGATAAGGTATTCGGTCGTAAAATGGGTATAAGAAGACCTTTGAGTGTAATAGAGAAAAACAAGCATGTAAAGGGAAGAAGGAAGCAAAATGAATTGTCTATGGAGCTGGATATTGTTAATTTCAATACAGAGAAATACGAATTGGTTGTCTTTGATTCCGAGCTAATAAGTACTGGTGAATTTTCCAATTCAGTTGAAAATGAAACTGTTAAAGCCACATACCTTTCCAGTTACAATCCTGAATTCTGGGAAGGATATGATATTATGGAACCCAATAAGGCTATTCGCGAATTTACCGTGTCTGATAAATAGGAGTTCGTTTGGTCAAAGTATTTTTAAACTATTGTCTGGGCAAAAACACCTCCGCCATCATACAACGGGCACTCCCGCCGCCGCAGGTCTCTATAGTATCTAAAGGGCTATGTACTATGGGGTTATGTTTTTCCAAAGTGCTAATCTGGTCCGGTCTGAGGCTGTTATATGCAGAGGTACTCATAATCAGATAACGTTTATCAGAGGCGCCTGCTACCTGTAGCATATTTCCTGCGAAGTGATGCATTTGTTCCTCAGTGATTTCAATGATCTCTTTGCCGTCCTGTTTCAGATGATCTAAAACGTTTTTCCTTTCTTTCTTATCATCTATAGCGTCTAAACAAATTACGGCATATGCCTCGCCCATGCAGATCATAACATTGGTATGGTATATAGGCAATCGTTCTCCATTCACAGATTGATATGCAATAAAGATTACAGGAGTACATTCAAAGTCTTCACAAAACTCAATTACCAGTTCTTCATGTGCGCGGTCAGAAAGTGCACAATATACTTTTTGATTTACACGGTCCATTAAAATACTTCCTGTTCCCTCCAGAAAAAGCCCTTCTTTTTCTGCAGAAGTATAGTCCATTACATTCTCAATACGGAAACCTTTTGCTTCAAGAATTTCAAGAATATCATCTCTTCGCTCCTCTCTGCGATTTTCGGCAAACATAGGATAAATGACGACCGTACCATCAGAATGAAAAGAAATCCAATTGTTTGGAAAAATTGAATCTGGTGTATCGGGAACAGGCGTGTCCTCAATCACTATAACCTCTATTCCTATATTCCTTAATACATCTACAAATGTATCAAACTCCTGCTGCGCCTTCAGGTTAATTGCATTGTTCTGGAGGTCGATGTCTTCCATAAAATAGTTATTCACCGCGGTCTGTTCGTTCATTCGAAATTGTACCGGGCGAATCATCAAAAT
>NZ_JBATGR010000147.1:0-3345 GCF_049665975.1 Eudoraea sp. | reverse complement strand
GTCATAATATTGATCGCTGGGATATTTTTTGCCTTACAAGCCGACAATTGGAATGAAAGGCGGCAAAATAAAATCATAGAAATTTCAATACTTAAGTCAATTAAAACAGGATTAGAGCAAGATCTTGTGCCCCTTCGAGAGGATGACCTTCCTCTTCTTAGAGAAGTCATTGCATCCTCACAAATTATCATAGAGCAACTTGAAAATAATCGGCCTTATAACGATTCTCTTGGCTATCACTTTTTAACCTCCCATCTAACTACCCTTATAATCTATAATAAAGGTGCTATCTCCACATTGAAATCAATAGGTATTAATACGATCACTAACGAAAAAATAAGAGATCAGGTTATCAATTTGTTTGATGTTAAATTATATTTCTTGGATATGGTGGGTAATGTTCACGGTAGTTCTAGCATTTATGGAATTAACCATATACTAAATAGCAGATTTGACCAAGCTAATTATTATGATGATCCGATGACAGAAAAAGAATGGGATGGAGCAATGATACCGTTGGATTATGAAGGTTTAAAAAAAGATAATGAATATCTATACTTTGTCAAATCATATAAAAATTTAACTTTTTATTATTTGCAAAACTTTTTCGATATCGAAAATGAAATTTCCCAGGTCATTTCGAATATTGAAGAAGAACTTAATACACTTGAATAATAGTTGCTATGGCCCTGTTTTTTAAACGGATAAGACATGAGTTACTGATTAGCAAAAGATTCGGTAAATACACGCTCTATGCTATAGGGGAAGTCCTCATATTAATCTTTGGTATAGCGATCGCAGTACAGGTCAACAATTGGGACCAAAGGCGGCGAAATATAGCCGTTGAAATTAACATACTCAAGTCCATTAAAGAAGATTTACATAGCGATTTAAGTGATCTACAATTTGGTATCGATCTACACACGGAGGGAAATGCCTCTTCAGAGATCATCCTAAACCATCTTGAAAATGATCTACCTTATAATGATTCGCTGGCCTATCACTTTGTGACCTCTTTTATCGTTACATTTTGGATGTATAATAGTGGTAGTATCCAATCTTTAAAATCATTAGGAGTAAATACGGTAACCAACGAGAAAATAAGATCTCAAATTATACAGTTATATGATTTACGATAAGACTATATGCGGTATATGACAACGCATCTCAATGATAGTAACTCTTTTGGAGAAGAAAATATATTACTTGGTAGATTTAAGGAAGCAAAATATTTTGATGATTATGATACGGAAAAACTCTGGGACGGCGGGATGATTCCGTTAGATTATGAAGGACTGAAAAAGGATGAGAAATACAAATTCCACCTGAAAACCTATTATAATGCCACCAATTATTATTTGATGGAATGTGATAGCACAAAAAATATGATATCCCAGGTAATTTTGAATATATAGAAAGAACTTAAAAGGCTTGAAAATTAATACGCATTCGCTAAAAATATAGCCATCTAAAATGATACTTATTGAACAAATCTAGAATTTCTTGTTTCCAATAACCTAATTTAAAATTAATTAGCCCAAAATATTTTATCGTTAAAAGTATTGGGTTGCGCCGGTAGATTTTCCCCATTAGCCGTTATTTCGCTTGATGGATAGGCCAAACGCACCGGCCGATCCGAGGTGATAGCCAGGTCCGAGATAGGCAGGTTGGAGGGGTATCCCGTTCTCGAATAATCGAACCAGGCTTGGATCGCATCAATACTATTTAATGCCAGCCATTTTTGGGTAATGATAGCTTCCTGCTTATTTGAAGAGGTATCCCAGCCAACCAAATTCAGATTTTGGCTGTAATAAGATGAGGCGTCGCCTGCACCTAAATAGTTAAATGAAGCCTGAATTCCATTTTCGTATAGCACTTTGGCATCGCCGGGCATCAATCCCTTAAGCGCTGCTTCTGCCTGGTTGAAATACGATTCGGCTGCTGTATATAGAACAGCTGCTTGGCCGGGTTCTTGCAAGATACCTGGCCCCATATTGGAGACCTTTTCAGAAACAAATTCACCTTCTCCGGCCGTATTGTATAATTGCCCTTGTCGAACACCCAGGTGGCCGGTTACAGGTTTTTCATAAATAAAATCGATTCTGGGATCCTGCGTTCCCTCTAAAAAATCAAGAACAAAGGGCGTAGCGCAGGTAGCATTGTTGAAGATCGTATTGTTACCCTGGGCATCCTGCCCAAATTCGGACCATTTTGGATTCATTCTATTCTCTTCATTTATATACCCAAGTTGAACTTCAACATCATTTTCCATTAATCCGGAACCTTCACCGGCGATAACAGCAAATTCATTTCTGATATATTCCGCTTTCTCAGGCAAGTCTGAAAGCCGTACCAATATCCGCAACTTTACGGTATTCGCAAATCTTTTCCATAGGTCCATATCGCCACCAAACATGACATCATCAACGCCGGGCATAATTGGGGAAATCGCAGAATTGGAAGCGGTTGAATTAATTAGGCTAATAGCGCTGCTTAATTGAACGATAAGATCGTCATAAATTACTTCAGCCTCGTCGTATTTTGGTGTTATATTACCACCTCTTTGCAATGCTTCAAAGTAAGGGACATCACCATAGGTATCCACCAATAGTTGAAAGTGATAAGCCACCATTACCTGACCAATTGCTCGGTAGTAACCAAATTCATCTCCTTCCAGAGTATTCAGGGCACTATACTGCTTTAAAGCATTTGCATAAGTATAATCAAAGTTTTGGCTGTAAAACGAAGGGTCTACAAAGTAACGGAACTCCGCTCCATAGAATACAGAACCTTCGCTTTCTGCCCAGTTATACATCATAAAGTTTCCCAGGGAATTTTGGCCCTGGAAACTCTCCTGAATAAAGGCCGAGTAGCTCTGCGCAACAGGTAAGATAAGGTCAGGGCTAACGGATAAAGGATTATTGGGATCTTTATTAATGTCCAGATAGTCTGAAGAACAAGCTGCCACAAAGAGGGTTATAAACATTGTACTAAGCGTATATTTGAAAGTTTTCATTCCTAATATCATTTACATTAGAATTCAATTTTTAGGTTTAGGCCCAAAGATTTGGATGGCGGCGGTTGCAATATCCCCCCAATACCTATTGCATTGTCCGGCTGGTTGTTGTTCTGAAATTCTGGGTCTGAAAACAGGTTTTCTCCCGGTAAATAGGTAAAGAAGTTCCGGGCGATCAGTCCAATTTCAAGTGCATGTATCGCGGAATTACGCAGGTATTTATTAGGTAATCCATAGTTCAAGGCCAATTCGCGAACTTTTAATGCGAAAGCATCTTTTATATAATTTTCTTTAATCCCTCCATAGAAGTCGGTCCAGAATATAAAATC
>NZ_JBATGR010000146.1:0-15517 GCF_049665975.1 Eudoraea sp. | reverse complement strand
CCCTTTGACCTGCTCTCCAGTTTTTTACCTTTTTGCCTACACTCATAATTGTCCCGGAAAACTCATGCCCCGGAACGTGTGGCAAACTTATATCCGGGTCATGCCCCATCCAGCCATGCCAGTCACTTAGACATAGTCCGCTGGCTTCTACTTTAATGACCACACCAAACTCTGAAGGATTTGGATCATTGACTCTGACAATTGAAATTGGCCCTTGAAATTCCTTGTATATAGCAACTTTCATAATTAAAAAAAAAGTAAATCCAGAAAATTTAATTCATGGATTTACTACTTATTACAGCCTAAAATAATGATTTTACCAATCATAAAGAATAGAATTCTGAATTTGAAGTAAACAATTAGCCCGGTATTTTTAATAAAAAAGGCGGAATATCACTATTCCGCCTTTCGGACTTAACCACTGTTCCTTATGGCACAGGAACCAAATCAAAGTCTTGAATTATTTTATTCCCCGCCATATTAGTTACTTCATTTGGATGTTCGGGATTAATACCTTTACTATTCTTCACATCCTGAATCAAACTCCTCAATTTTCTGATATAGAAGAATAGTTACGAACAATATAAGGCGCTAATTTCTTGATTTTAAAAGTAAAAATTGTGATTTTGATCATTTTTTCGATGTAATACATATGGGGTACAGCTTATTTATGGCTAATTGTAATACTATATATGAAATATCTATAATGCTGTTTATGAGTATCTTAATCCTGCAAATCACATATGTCTCTGTGGGTATTTTCCTCCAGGGAATCAGAAAACAAAAAAGAGCACATATTGTGCTCTTTTAAGGGTTTTTTTAGGTGGGTTAATTTATTTTGCCTCCATAACCTTTGTACTTATATATGAACTGGACCTGACAATCTTTCCATCTTCATCAAAGTCGTGAATATATAAGGCAGGGAGAATTATTTTTTTGCCGTCAGCTTTTCTGGTCATTCTAAATTTCCACCAGGATTGTACTGCTCTGCCATCACGCATGTCGTATTCCAGATAGTCCGGATAGCCTACAACGTCTATGCTTGTTATCTCAAAATCTTCCATGATTTTACTATTGCGCTCTTTTACTTCTTCAAGACTCATGGTTTCTCCATCTGGTAACTCTAAAGAATTAAAACGCGCATCTTCTTTAAAAAAGCTATAGGCCGTCTCTAGGTCCATGTTTTCAAAAGCGTTCATCATCTTCCGAACTGAATTGATATTGTCGTGATGGTTGTAAATAGTACCATTTTTTCTGTCTTCAAAGCTTTGTCCTATTTCCCAGAAAACACGTTCATTATAATAATTGATCATGGTTTCTATTTTATTATCATCATTTATCTTAAACAACCGGTGGGTAGGCATGTCAATTTTTACTCCGGTTGTATTATGCATTGCCTTTAAGTGGTTCCAGGTCTGTACCCACATTTGACCATCTTTATATTCAATAGCGTCAGGATAAGCACCACTTGTAGGTTTAAATGAAACATAGGACAGGTTTTCTTTCCAATATTTAGCCTGGTCTATAAACTGTTCTTTGGAGTTTCCTTTGTTATCTTTATTAATGCCTGTGCCATTATAGGCTTTAAAATCTTCAGCAAGGTATGAAGCCACTTTATCGGCATCTCCTGCAAAATAAGCTTCAAGCATTCCATTTACCAGATCAATAGCGGGATGCTCATTAAATACTTTACCGTTGTTTTTTTGGGAATAACCCATGGCCACAAAAAGCATTAGGGCAGTAAAAAATACATTTTTCATATTTGTATATTAATGGTTTATGCCTGCGAATAAAAATAATCCGTTTAAGAGAACCAACCTAAAAAGGACGAACACACCTATTTTATGTCCCAATACACTAGTTTACTGATCGAAAGTAAAAATCGTTCCTGGTTTTGAATAATTTATTAAGTATTCCCTATGGTAAAATTCATCTATTATTGGCACATAATTGTTATCTTCTGCACAAATTAGGAATTACTTATTGTACTATGGAAACACAGCCTACCAACGGTAAGAAATTTGGGACATTTGCAGGTGTATTTACGCCCACACTTTTAACTATTCTCGGCGTAATTATGTACCTGAGAATGGGTTGGGTAGTTGGCAATGCCGGACTTTTGGGTGCATGGTTAATAATTATTATTTCTTTTCTTATTACTTTGACAACGGCACTTTCCATGTCAGCAATCACAACCAATATTCGAATAGGTGCGGGTGGTGCTTATGCTATAATTTCACAGGCATTGGGGCTGGAAGTTGGTGGAAGCCTGGGTATTCCACGTTATGTTTCCCAGGGTCTGGCTGTTACCATGTATATCTTTGGTTTTAGAGAAGGCTGGCTTAGTATTTTTCCTCATCATATCCCTTTTTTGATTGATATCATTGTGTTTGGTATTTTACTAACTATAGCATACATAAGTGCAGACCTTGCAATTAAAACCCAATTCCTAATTATGGGAATCATTATTCTGTCACTCATATCTATTGTATTAGCTGCCTACCATGGCTCAATGACCATCCCAACCGAAGATGCTATCAGATGGGGAACTTTTAGAGGCTCACCAGAAAATAATTTTAGCGGCAGTTCTTTCTGGATTGTATTTGCTGTGTTCTTTCCGGCTTCAACGGGTATAATGGCCGGAGCCAATATGTCTGGTGAGTTAAAGAACCCTAATAAGAGTATCCCTTTGGGCACTTTGTGGGCCATTGGGATTAGCTTTGTAATTTATATGGTAATAGCATTTTGGTTAGCTCGATCTGCTACGGAACAGGAACTGATTTCCAATTATAATATAATAGTTGATAAGGCTTATTTTGGACCCTTAATAATTGCAGGTATCCTTGGCGCCACTTTCTCTTCTGCCCTGGCCTCTCTTGTTGGCTCCTCGCGTATCCTCTTTGCAATGGGGGAACATAGGGTATTACCTTATGGTAAATTTCTTGCAGGACAAAGTGCTAACGGTCAACCCAGAAACGCAATGATAGTAACTGGGGTCATGATTTTTATAACCATGTTACTTCGCGACCTTAATGCAGTTGCTCCTCTCGTAACTCTATTTTTTCTAATTGCTTATGCCATGATCAATGTTGTAGTAATTATTGAACAAAATTTAGGTTTAATAAGTTACCGGCCGCTGTTTAAGATTAATAAATGGGTGCCATGGATAGGATTGACTTCTTCAGTATTGGCAATGTTTATTATTAACCCAACAGTAAGTCTTATTTCAATAAGTATTGTTTTTGTGGTTTATTGGTTTTTATCCCGTCAACAGATTGAAACACCTTTTGAGGATGTTAGGTCGGGCCTTTTTGTTTCTTTTGCAGAGTGGGCCGCGAAACATACATGGGGCATGAAGAAAATGCAGCAAAGAGCCTGGAAGCCAAATTTGATGGTACCGGTAAGAGATGTTGTTGGTGCCAAGGGAAATTTTCAATTTTTAAGGAATATTGCCAAACCTAAAGGATCAATAAAACTTGTAGGGATAGAATCCAAGGTAGCCAATACAAAATTGGCTGAGGAACTTTCTTCTCTTTCGGAAGCCTTTAGAATTAAGGATGTGTTCTCTTCCTGGACGGTAATTAATACAGATGATTTTGCCAAAGGGGTTAATTATGGTAATCAGGCTTTAAAAGGAGCTTTTTTTAGACCAAATGTTGTTTTTTTGAATCTGCAGCAACATGATAATTACGAAACGGAGATCAGACCTGTAATAAAGGAATCAATCCGATTAGAAATTGGGGTTTTATTATACTCTTCACACCCTACAGCTCTATTAGGAAGAAGAAACATGATTAATGTTTGGGTCAGTGATCGTACGAATAACTGGGATATTGGATGGGATATAGGTAATTTGGACTTGTCTATTTTAATAGCGTATAAGCTTAAAAAAAATTGGGATGCAACTATTCGTTTAATCATTGTTATTAAAGATGAAGAAGAAAGAGAGAATGCCCAGAATTTCCTGAATTTGTTGATCAACCTGGCACGTTTACCTGAGACACTTACTGAAGTTAAGGTGGGGAATTTTAAGGATACGGTGGCAAAAGCGCCTTCGGCAGACCTTAATATCTTTGGTATGGAAGAAAATTTAAGATTTGAATTTGTTAAGGAAATGACCTTAAGCACTAACAGTTCCTGTCTCTTTGTTAAAGACTCCGGCCATGAAAGTATACTTGCTTAAATACTCTTATTTGCTTTACTAATTTTTATCAGAACTTTCCATTAACTCATATCCCTGATTTACCCCTTTTTCTATTGCCGGGACTCCACGATCCATCCATACCGGCATTGGAGCGCTTTTTAAATAATAATCGAAGAATTGTGCCATTCGAATATTAAAATCTTTACGGTTTTGTAATTTTAAAGGCCAGTGTGGTTCTCCATTATAATTAAGGAACCAGGAAGGCTTGCCCAATCTTCTTAAACTTACAAAGAACTCAATACCCTGATACCATGGCACATGACCATCTGCGTCATTGTGCATAATTAAAAGAGGAGTGTTAATTTTATCAATATTAAAGATGGGTGAGTTCTCCATATATCTGATGGGGTATTCCCATGGTGTCCCTCCTATCCTACTCTGTGTATGTTCATATTGAAACTGTCTGCTTAAGCCGGTCCACCATCTGATTCCCCCATAAGCACTTATCATATTAGGGACCGGAGCTCCTGCCTCAGCTGCTTTAAAAATATCAGTTTTGGTAACCAGATATGCTATTTGATATCCACCCCAACTATGACCTTGTACACCAATGTTGTCTTTATCCACAAAACCTTTTTCTATTAAGGATGTAATTCCCGGA
This sequence comes from Eudoraea sp., assembly GCF_049665975.1. Taxonomy (GTDB): domain Bacteria; phylum Bacteroidota; class Bacteroidia; order Flavobacteriales; family Flavobacteriaceae; genus Eudoraea. The sequence goes on along the minus strand of NZ_JBATGR010000146.1, from coordinate 10,712 downwards.
ATTACGCAGTTGTATGCACTTTCTCCCGGATAACCTATACGGTAATTAACATCTGGATTAAAGATCAGATACCCTCTGCTTGCGTAAAAACTGTAGTTAATAGTGGAACGTCCGGGGTTTGGAGCTCTGTGGTGATTTAACCTGTCAGAGCTCTTTTCATAAAAATTCACGATCATTGGGTATTTCTTAGTGGGGTCAAAGTTTTCCGGCTTTACCAAAATTCCTGTTAATTCATCGCCGTCTAAAGAGGTCCAATTAACCAATTCTATTGCACCCCAATTATAATTATTTTGCTGAGGATTTGCATCGGATATGATTTTTATGTTTTTAAAGCTGAGATCGGAGTAACGAATATCTGGAAACTCTTCAAAAGACTCTTTGGTATAGATGACCGCATCATCTAATTGAGATTTTATTGGATTTCTATATCGAAAGGGACCTTTTAGTAGTGATTTTGAGGTATTATTTTTTGGGTTAAATTCGGTATAGCCTCCACTTTTATCAGTTTCATTAAAATTAGTAAACAGCCATTTTTCATTGGTGTCCATAAACTTCACTTCTTTATCCAGAGATACATAGCGAAATCTGGTTTTAGATTCCCTGCCATTTGTTAAACGCTCCGCTAAACCGGAGTTAGGATCAAATTTCCAAATATCATAACGATCATAAAGAAGTAAAGACTGGTCATTTTCAGTCCAACCGGCAGCACCATAAGGTTCCGGGGGACTAGGGGAATCATGCAGTTCATCATAAAAAACTTTGCCCTTGGTCAACTCCAAATACAAGTCTCTTTCAATATTATAAATAAACCAGGTTTCCGCCATGGAATTATAACCATATACAAATTTGCCTCCCGGACTTAAGCTTACATCTCCCGAAATTTTAGTAAGCACTTCTTTCAACTTAGCCGTATTAGTATTTATAATAGCATAATCGCGTGCCCTTCTGCCAGTCCATTGTCGCTCAAGGTCATAGGGTTCTGACCTGTTTAGTAAAGCAAACTTTGCATTTCCTTCATCTCCCAGTTCTACTTCTGGAAATGTTTCTGAAGCTAGCTCAACAATCCTGAGATCATCATTAAGGTGTATTACAGATTTGAATGACTGAATGGTATCCGTTTTAAGCTGTAATTCTTGCACGGTATACAATCTGGGTTCATTATAAGTCCATACTTCCACATTTACAATTTCGTCTTCTGTAAGCATTGTATCCTTAACAATTAGTGGTTTTGACAAACCAAAAAACAATTTCGACTCATCTTTCGAAAATAAAAGCTCTGCGTGGGTAGATGGATGGTATGCGTTGGGTGTCAAAGAGGCATCTGCTGCACTTTGGGCCTTATCTTGCCCTTTACGCCATAAATATAATTCGGTTGGTCTTTCCTGTACTTTAGTCGTATCCCTGTCAACAATAAAACCAAGGTTATTACCAGATTCACTAAAACTCAACTGATAATACTTTGCTTTTTTAGCAGTATGAACTTGTGTCAGGCTGGCTTTCTCAAAATCGAGTATATAAATGCTTGAATTATCTTTTTTATCTTTTCCTGTAGTGGCAAAAGCTAATAGATTACCCTTTTTGGCAAAGACATAATCTGTAACAAATTTAAAGGTATCTTTTTGCCCTGTTTGTATATCCTGAACCAATAAGTGATAACCATTCTTTTTCCCTGCCTTTTTCTTTTTATCGCTAACACCCTTTTCTTCTGTAGTGTCCTTTTCTTTCTTTAATTCCTCTAGTTGAATAGCTAAATAACCATTCCATTTTTCAGGTATCTTATACGATTTCACATTACCCATTTTTGTAAGGGAATTGTTTTTTAAATCAAATATTCCCAAACTGTCTTTCGGCAAATCTTCCTTTTTTATTTTGCGCTTTTTCATTGCCAGTATGCTATCTCTCCATGCATTAATGGTGAAAACAGCATAGTTAGAATCATAGGTAAACCGGCCTTTTGAGCCCCGTTCATATTGAAATAGAATATTTGCCTTGCCATCCTTTATTTTTAAATGCTGATCCGCCTCTCCCTTTTCAAGTGAATACATAATATAATTGCCATCCGGGGAAATAGATTTGTCTTTTATTGAATTCCAGATTTCAAAATCTGAATGGTCCAAAACCTTCTTTTGAGCAAGAATTACCGAACAGGATACTATTAATAAAACAGTGAGAATTGACTTCATAATCTGGTTTAAATTTGAAGCCCAAATATACTAGGAAAATTCTTTTCTATAATTGGTGTATCATGTTTTCCCGTGTTTATACTTAAATGTTTAAAAATTGTTTTTGGATAATGCAACAATTATTTTATTCTTTCCGAAAACTATCGGATTAGTCTAAAAATATGAATAGTTCTCTTCGAAATAGGATTGTTTTAATATCTTTAATTCTTAGTATTTAAGAAGTTTATTATTTAATGGTAGCGCATAAAGTGTTTTAATAGCAATTTAAAATGAAAGCGACTCTAGTAGCAACGGATACTTTAGAATCTTATTTTCAACCTTTTAGAAAACAGGTTGTTGGCATAGATCAAAGTTTTGAATCTCCTTTTGGGGTTAAAAAAATTATTTATGCAGATTGGATTGCCAGCGGAAGGCTATACCGTCCAATTGAAGAAAAGTTACTTAATCAGATTGGGCCATTCGTAGCTAATACTCACACGGAAACCTCTGTTACCGGCTCGGCAATGACTCTGGCCTATAAAGAAGCCCGTACCATTATTAAAGACCATGTAAACGCTTCAGAAGAAGATGTCTTAATAAACGTAGGGACTGGGATGACAGGAGCCATTAATAAGTTTCAAAGAATTTTGGGATTAAAGGTTACAGAAAATCTCAAAGAGCATACAAAGGTACCTGATGCTATTAAACCTATAGTTTTCATTTCTCATATGGAGCATCATTCAAATCAAACTTCATGGCTGGAAACTATAGCAAAAGTGGAAGTAATACCTTGTAATTCAGAAGGTCTTATTTGTCTAGATAGTTTTCAGGAACTTCTTTTGAAATATGAAAACCATCCAATAAAAATTGCATCCGTTACAGCTTGCTCAAATGTTACCGGTATTATCACGGATTACTTTGAAGTAGCTAAACTTATTCATAGTTATAATGGGTTATGTTTTGTAGATTTTGCCTGCTCCGCTCCTTATGTACCAATTGACATGCACCCAAAAGACAAAAACGCCTATTTGGATGCCATTTTCTTTTCCCCACATAAATTTCTCGGCGGACCTGGGGCTTCTGGGGTTCTCATTTTTAATAAAAAATTGTATAAAAATTTGATTCCGGATAATCCCGGAGGCGGAACTGTAGCCTATACAAACCCATGGGGAGACCATGATTATATAGACGATATTGAAACAAGAGAAGACGGAGGTACTCCAGGTTTTCTACAGACAATAAAGACTGCTTTGGCTATACGCCTTAAAGAACAAATGGGAACAGAAAATATATTGGAGAGGGAACATCAGATAATTGCCCGAATATTTGAAAAATTATCAAATATTCAGAATATACATATATTGGCTGAAAGACATAAAGACCGATTAGGGGTATTCTCCTTTTTCATAGATGATGCCCATTATAATTTGGTGGTTAAATTGCTAAATGACCGATATGGAGTTCAAACGCGTGGTGGATGTTCCTGTGCCGGTACATATGGCCATTATTTGTTAAATGTTGACCTATCTACTTCAAAAGCCATTGAACAAAAAATTCTGGAAGGCTGCCTTATGGAGAGACCAGGTTGGGTGCGTATGTCTGTCCACCCGATAATGACTGATATAGAAATAGATTTCATTTGTGAGGCTATTAATCAAGTTGCATTACATCACAATGAATGGAGCAAGGATTACAAGTATAATAGCTTAAAGAATGAATTTGTCTATAAGAAGGGTGAGCCTGCAGAAAAAATTATTACAGCCGAATGGTTTAATATAAAATAAGACTGAGCAGGATTCTCATTTTAAAATTGAAACCTGCTCAGTTCCAGTACTAAGTCAGACTTAGCATATGTTCTGGTTGATCTTTGTGTAGACTATGTTAAACCAATTCTTCTTCTTTCTTTTTTATGGTTTCAACATACTTGTCAATTAAGTCCGGTACTTTTTCAAAAGCGGCGGCTAAACCATGAGCTTTTCCTGCTTCAAGGAAGGAAATTTCATCATCTTTAGTTACCAAAAAACCTATTGGTTCAATTCCTACTCCGGCTCCGGCACCCATGCCCTGACCCTTTTTGGATTTTGCTTCCATACCTTCTCCTCCACCTGATCCAAATCCCATGCCTACCTTAATAACAGGGACACATTTAAATTCTCCTAATTGAAATTGTTCGCCAACAACAGTTTCAGTTTTTGCTTCAGTTTTGATAAAATCTGTGATTTTGCCTAAAAATTCTTCAAAATGTAATTCCATGATAAATTGTTTAATAGTTAATAAATGATTTTATAATGTTTATAGGTCTGCTTTGCAAGTGTAAAACCATGTTAACTCTGCCTTCAAAATTTACCTGAAATGAGCCTACATGGTGATTTAAAAAAGCAAATGCAGGATATAGTTTTGCGTTTTGAATGCAATTACCAGTATCTATATCTAATATTAATTTCTTCACTTTAAACGATTTAAGCACTTGCAGCCCGTTTTTAAAATTTGATTTAAAATTTCTCCTCTTCCTGGATTTTGTCTCAATTTTTTTCTTCTGTTCCTTTTTCTTTCTTCTTAAAGGATAGAAATAAAACCTGGTAAATAGTGTATTTAGTTTAATTCGCAAGAATTCTTTTTCATTACCTTCTATGGCGACTTTAGCCAAACCTCTAATTCGAACGAAATATTGGTTTTTAGCAATGTTTATAACAATATCCAGAGGTACAAATAAAAGATACAGCATAAACAACAATAGTAGTATCCCGAAAACAGCCCAGAGCATTATTTAATGTTTATGCAAAGGAAATACATAGCGTATATTTTGGCAATGATTTGAATCATTCCAACACAACTATCTTATAAAAGTTAAATAAGTGGTTTTTACTACGGATGGTACTCGGATGAACTATCTTAAACCAGCATAAGTGGAGTTTATCATAATTATAGCACCTGCTTCAATAGTGGCAGTGTATTATTTCATAAGTCAGGTTTATAATATCCCTTCTCAGACAGAAGATTCTTAACATTGTACCAAAAAACTTTCAAGGCAAAATTTGGTTTTTTTGAACTATTTGAAAATTCTAATAAAGCGGCCTTAATTTCTTGCACTTCGCTATTAAGCTGAGCATTTAGGGGATCGTGATAATAGGCCATTGCCCATTCCTTGAACGTCCGGAGATTCGTTTCACCTTCTGAAAGTACGGTAAAGTGATCATGGCGATCATCCAGTTTAATCTTATTAATTAAGATCATCACAAGCTGCTTTTCTCCCTCAAGAATCTGCAGGAAATACCCGTTATTATATATCAGACAACCTGTTATGTCGTGAGTAGAATTATATTGTTTTGCCTGTGTAATGATTTCTTCAATTTCTATAATGGAAAGTCCTGGCTTAGCTACAGAGCTGTAAGTAATCTGAAATACCATATGGTGGTGTACTGTTTGTAAATGAAAGTAATTATTTAAAGTTTTATATTCTACAATAAAACGGGAAAAAATCGCTGTAGCCACCTGTTTGTAGGGTTTTTCTGATATATCTTGTCGTATATAAAATGTTTTTAGCTTTTTACATGTCAAGGACCAAGTAAGTATTAATGATATTGTAGATCCGGAATAAGTGTCGAAGTGGCATAGTTAATTCTTTAAATTATCTAATATAACTACCCGCATTGACATCTATTGTTGAACCCGTGGCGTGGTCCATCTGTCCACTGCACATTAGTGCCACCAGAGGGGCAATATCTTCAGGAGTTGTAAACTGTTTTAAGGCCATCTCATTTAATATCTTTTCTTCCCCGTATTTTCGAATTGCATCTTCTGCCATTTCTGTTCGGGTGAATCCGGGAGCTATAACAAAGGATTTGATATTATATCTGCCAAAAGATCGGGCTACCGATCGTGCTAGGGATGTGAGTCCCCCTTTAGAGGCGGCATATGCCAGATATTCCTCTGTTTCGCCACGGAATGCGGCCCTGCTCCCAATATAAATAAATCGCCCTCCTCCTCGATCTTTAAAATGTTCTATCCCCATTTTGGTTAATAATCCTGCTGCTTCAAGATTAATAGCCATTGTTTTTCGCCAGATATCAAGCCAATTCTCTGTGGGATCTTCTATAGGGTGTGGCATGAACACGCCGGCGTTCAGAATGATAGTATCTAAATTTCCAAAATGTTTAATTGTATTCTTAAAAAGTAGTTCCACCTCATCTGACTGGGCGATGTCTGCCTGAAAAGTTTCCGAAAGAGGATATTCAGCCTTTATTTTATTGGCGTCAGCTCTACTTTTATTAAAATGGATTCCTACCTGGGCATTTGCTTTAAGTAAATGAATAGCTATTGATTTCCCAATGCCCTTGGAAGCTCCTGTTACCAAAATATTTTGACCTTTTAAATTCATTGTAAATTATACAATTTACAAGTGAAAGTATTGAGAATCTAAAAGAATTCCAATTTTTCCATGCCGCTTTCAATATCCTTATTTTCGAAATTCTCCAAAGTTCCTACTCTTTATTCAAGGATGCAAAGATGGTGACGCATGCTTCTTTTTAACATACATGGCTTAGGTACTTCTGGGATTAGAAGTTCAAAGAATGATTATTCAGGGCATTAAATGAAATTTTGGCTGTAGTTTTGCAGAAATGTCCAAGTGTTATGAATAATAATATCGCTCACCTCTTATATAATTATTTGATTGAACTGGGGATGTCCGAATCATTTGCGAGATATATAAATCTCATCGGATTATTTCTGGTGATGTTCATTTTAGTAGGTCTGCTTGACTTCATTATTAAAAGGGTTATCCGAAAAATCTCTATTTTTTTTGCTCGCAAAACCAAAACCAATTTGGACGACATTGCCATAACTAATAAACTGCCAAGGCTATTAGCACATATCTTCCCGCTGCTTTTAGCTATAGAGTTGATTCCGGTTGTTTTTACAGACTTTGCATATTTGGGTAGCATGGCTTTAAAGTTTGGAAATATTATAGTTATTATTCTAATACTGAACATTGCAAAAAGCATTTTACGAAGCTTACGGGATTACCTGAAAACACTACCGCGATTTAGTGATAAGCCTATTGACAGTTATATACAAGTCTTTATGATTATTGGGTGGATATTGGCCATAATGACCATTTTTGCTATTATTACCGATACTACTATTTGGAAGTTTGTTACGGCACTTGGAGCAGCTTCAGCGATTTTGTTGTTATTATTCAAAGATTCCATACTAGGCCTGGTTGCAAGTATTCAGGTAAGTATGAATGATATGGTCCGGATTGGAGATTGGATCACTTTTGATAAATACGGTGCCGATGGCGACCTGATAGAAATTAATCTGGCTACCGTCAAAATTCAGAATTTTGATAAGACAATCACGACAATACCTACATATGCTTTAATCACAGACTCTTTTAAAAATTGGAGAGGGATGCAAGAATCCGGTGGTCGACGAATCAAGCGTGCATTGATTATTAAGCAGAAGAATATAAAATTTTTATCCAATGAGGAAATTGAAAGGCTAAAAAAAATTCAACTTATAGGCAATTATTTGAATATGAGAAATGAAAAAATATCAAATTATAACAGGGAAAATAATATTGATAAAACACTGCTTCTCAATGGTAGAAATCTTACTAACATTGGGGTTTTCCGGAAATACATTGAGTCTTATCTTAACAATCATAGTGCTTTGAATAGCAACATGATGATGATGGCCCGACAGCTCGCACCAACTCCACAGGGGATTCCTATAGAGATATATGTCTTTAGCAGCGACAAACGATGGCAAAACTATGAATATATCATGTCAGATATTTTTGATCATTTGTTGGCTGCGGTTACTTATTTTGATCTTGAGGTATATGAATTGCCCACTTCACTCCAAAAGGATGATGCCCAGCACTTATAAAAATACTGTGTGTTTTAAAGATAATAGTAAATGCAATTTATAGTTTAGAACACAGATCTACAGATTCAAACCTTAGGACACAGAATTATTTGTCTATCTTGTATATCCAAAAAAATATTCTGTGCATAAAAAAGCATTATTTCTGGGCTTGTTGTTAACCATGGTGTGTGGTTATACTCAAGAAAACAAAATAAAAATAATTACCGAAGATATTCCTAACCGGATAGCATTTTATGCCATTAATGAAAATGAACAGGACCTAGATGTGATGTTTACATTATCCGGAACCAATTTTAGACAAAGTAGTGCAAGACCAAGATATATAAGGGTTCCGTCAACTTCTAAAGTACATATGAAGACTATTGTCCTGATAAGAGGCAAACAACCTTCATACAATTATGAGATAAAAGTGAACGATAGTCTTTCAAACAGGGCAATATTAAAAGAATCTGAACAAATTAAGATTAAGCCTCCAAAACAAATAACAGTTTATGTCCCTGAAAAATGTGAGCAATGTGATAGTCTGGTAATTCCATTGAGTGAAAGTAAATACCTTTTCAACCTTATTAAACTCGATGAAAAGCCAGGTTTACAGGAGCAACTACAAGTTGCATTTGGTGCAGATTCACCAATAGACTCTCTTAATATTCCAATCGTAAATCTCGCCGGAAAACTATATACTAATTTGATTACCTACGACTTGTTAATGGAAGAAATTAATAAGGAGTGATATTTGAATCTGGAATCAGATTCAAATATAGATCGTTAGATCTAAAAAACATTAAACATCGGGTCTGCCCTTAAGTCTTTTTTCAAGCTTTTTCTTTAGCACCGTTAAACGCTTCATAAGTTCCATTAAGGCAGCGTCTTGAGATTCCTTATAAAGCTCATTTATTTCCAGTATTAGTGATTTCACTTCTCTTGAAGCAACAATGCGGTCATTTGTTGTAAGTTTATTCCATTTACGCTCTTCAAACAAACGTGCTTTGTCAAGTACATCCATAGTAAATTTAATTCTTATTTATTAGAAGTAAAATACTTCTATTCCTTACATTATCAATAGACTGAATGCCTATTATTCTTTAATAAAGCCTTAATGTAATAAAGGATATTAACATTTACACTCTTAAAAGGCAATTTTCTTATATTATTTATCCCTAAAAGCTTTTTTTCAACCTTAAATTTAAAAATTCTAGTATATTGTCTTATACCTTTAACATATATTTTAACAAAATTTCTTGATTTATGCCGGCATCCTTTAGTTTATTACTAAATATTAGAGAAATCTTTCAAAAATAGTCTTTTAAGAAGTTTTGACCATTCAAAGACATTATCCTTGCTATTATTTCATCTGCATTTATTACATTCTCCGGGTTTACCAATTTATGGGATAACATATAATTATGTGCATGACGCTCCAGAAAATCTGCCAGGTAGGGTAATTCTTCGGCTGTCCAGAAACCGTTTAGTGAATCTATTATGCCGTCAAAATCTGAACCAATTACCATACAACCCCAGGCAAAAAGGCCTTCAGCATCTAATACTTCTGCAACATGCTGTATCTGATTCCATAATAATTCTGATCGGTAATGCATTATCTTGTTTCGCTTTAAAGAATTTTTGGTATTCTTCCGGGTTTTTTTATTAACAATTCTGCGTTCATCCAGTTGCAGTCCAATTATGCCTTTACTTTTTGCAATACGTATAATTTCCTGATCGAAAAAGTTTATGAAAACAGGGTTTAGTTTGCTGGCGGTATTGTGGTGTACCGCAACCGGATCTTCAAAAGATTTCAGCCCGTTACAAGCAGCATGACTTGCAATAATCGGAATATTTTTAAATTTTGGGTTTCCGGAATCCAGCATTTCGTAGTATTCTTTTCTCGCCTGAATACTCATATGTTTAATATCGGGTATAATTCGTTTGTTATTGGTATTATCAACAAGACGTTCCAATACCTTCCTTCCCATAGCAGTAAATCCGCTGTTAAGTCCTTCAGACTGGTCTGCAAATTTCAATATGATTCCCGATAAGCTTTCAGAATGTCCACATAATTGATTCCAAAAGTGATGTGCAATTGTCACGAAAAAAGGGCGAAATTCCCAATTTTTTATTTTCTCCAGATTTGTCAATACTTCAACTTCACTGAATGGTCTTCTAAGGCCTGTATTTAGAACATGTAATCCTTCAATACTCAAAATGACGCAGATAGTATGGACTTTTTCTTTAGCGGAATTCTGGTTCTTTATTTGCTCAATTTCCGTAAAACTCTTTACCAATTTGTAACGAAACTTACCTTCTGGAAGTTGTACTATTTTACCATCCAATTGCATGTAAAAATCATACTGAGCCTCAACATCCTTAAAATAATCGTTTATCCCCTGTATATAATCAATTCGCTTGTCTCCTATTCCTAATGCAAAATTAGCAGCAAGATCCAGCAATAATTCATTATTCATTTTGTTTCGCACGAACCATTTTTCCAATGGATATAGTGATACACATACAATACCTACCCCACCTTTGACAAGGCTGGTAAAGTTGGCCTGGGAAAATTTGGTAAGCCCGGTGACATAGTTTAATAACTTATCAAAAATTGAGGGAGGATTATAATGCCAAATACTTCGTTTACTATTCCTGTGGCTAATATGAATTCCG
>NZ_JBATGR010000145.1:0-3444 GCF_049665975.1 Eudoraea sp. | reverse complement strand
ATACGATTCCATACAAGCATGCCCTTAAAAGGCACCATTTGGGTATTTTGCTCTTCAGGAGTCCAGTATTCTATAATATTATTGTAGGTCCCAAACCCAAATGGATCTATGAGACTTACCAAAGTTTTATTGTCTATGTCCTGGGTTAGTGTTAAAGTGATGAGGTAGGTGATAAAGAGGATTGCCCCACCGGCGTATGCCAGCATTACCCTCTTCGTTAGGCTTACCAATGAAAAGAAGATACACCCGGCAAAGAAAAAATTACTCCAGTACAACATTATAGTTGGCTGTAAATAGTGCAAAAAATTAAAAGATGTAAATCTTTCGGGCTCTTCATAGCCTGCGTACGGACCAATAATAAATCCTATGATAAGGCCCAGATGGAGTCCAAGGCTAATTAGAAACAATGAAGAAAGAGAGCCAAAAAAGCGACCTAAAATATAGCCTTTTTCAGTTATGGGATATGTGAAGTAATAGTTTTCTGTTTTGTGCTCAATATCCCTGTACACAGGCACTCCCATAATAGCACTGGCTATCATAATTCCAAAAATACTAACTGTACTGAGCATAGTGGCTATGGCTACCGGAGAATTCACAAAAACTTTTTCTGAGGCCGGTCCGTTGCCGCCGATGGCAATGATAAGCCCGAAAATAAAAAGGATCCCGAAATAGGCCCAGGTGGCAGGTCTTTTTAACCTGTATTTTATCTCGAATAGAAATATTTCTTTAAACATAATGGATAGGTTTTAAGTGATGGAGTGCTTAATCTGCGGAGAGCGCCATTCTTGATGTGATTTCAGCAAAATAAACATCTTCCAAATTGGCTTTACTTGGTTCAAAAGTGGAATCTGGTTTATTATCACTTAGGACATGAATAATAGTGCGTCCTGCTTTTAGATAAGTAGAAATTACTTGCATTTCAAATTGATACTCTTCCAAATCTCCTTTTTCTATGGCCTTTTTCCATATCCTGCCTTTAACGCCCTCTGTCAGTTCTGAGGGATTACCCTTGGCAACCACCTCCCCTAAGCATATAATAGCCATATTGTTGCACAGATTGGAAACATCGTCAACAATATGAGTAGATAGAATAACTATTGTATTCTCGCCAATCTCACTTAATAAATTATGAAACCTGATGCGCTCTGCAGGATCTAATCCGGCAGTGGGTTCATCAACAATAATTAATCTGGGATCTCCAATTAACGCCTGTGCAATGCCAAAGCGTTGTTTCATTCCTCCGGAATAGGTGCCCAGACTTTTATTTCGCACATGCCATAAATTGGTCTTATTTAATAAAGATTCTACAAGGTCTTTGCGTTCCGATTTATTAGACACTCCTTTTAACGAGGCTATATGATTGAGCATATTGTAGGAACTTATTTTCGGATATACTCCAAATTCCTGCGGCAGGTACCCAAGGATTTCCCTCACTTTGGCTTTATCCTTCAGAATATCAATATCACCCAGAGTTGCAGAACCTTAATCTGCCTGTTGTAAAGTAGCCAGTGTTCTCATTAGTGAAGATTTACCCGCCCCATTGGGACCTAAAAGCCCAAACATTCCCTGAGGTATGGTAAGGGTCACATCTTTTAAAGCCTGAACGCCGTTTGAATACGTTTTGTTTAAATCTTTGATTTGTAGTTCCATAGTTGAGTTTAGTATGTTGGTTTATTAGTATTTAATATAAAAGGCAAAAACCATTTCGCCCGTATCATTTTATTGATTGTTTTTCCTTTTTCATTTTAATTATAAATCCTTCAAAAAGCATCATTTTTAGCCGTTAGTTACTTATGGTTTTTATGATCAAAACAAAATTGAGATTATTTAGAGGTAATAGAAGCTATTCCTCTCCAATCGTCATCAATTTCCTGGGTTATCATATGTGCGGATCTGTTTAAAAATAATTTGGCCGCGCTATCGGTTTCCTCTTTTTTTACAATTTGCTGAAACGTTACTGCTGCCATCGCAAACTCTCTGGTAAAATATAAATTCATTCCTTCCTCAAAAATGCTTAGGGTTTGCAATTTGTGCGCTAACAGTGTTTCATTGTCACCATTTATACATTCGTAAATATCTATCGGTTTTTGTTTCCCTTTCACCTGAACAGGGCCTAAATATCTAAAATCAAATTCTTCCGGATTAGTCAGTTTGTTTTTACAAATATCAGTTAGTAAAATGGATGATCCATAGTGCTTGGCGAGCCCTTCAATCCTGGAAGCGGTATTCACGGTATCGGATATTATTGCAGCATCCAATCGTTCTATATCACCTGTGATTCCCATAATCAAATTACCGTTTTGCATCCCAATCCCTAGTTTTACTGTAAAACCATTTTTGGTAATTCTTTCTTCATTATAAAGCCGAAGGGAAGCTTGCATTTTTACAGAAGCCCTTAATGCGGTCTCTGCGCCATCAGGGAACAGTGCCATAAAGCCATCTCCCAGATATTGCATTATAAATCCTCCATTTTCACGAACAATAGGTCCCATCCTTTTATTAAATGAGTTGATAAAAAGGAAGTTATCCTCAGGGGTCAAAAATTCCGAGATGGTAGTAAAATCTCTTATATCAGCGAATAGTACGGTCACTTCTTTTTCTACAAGGTCGCCTAAAGACACCTCAGTTAGCTTATCTTTTCCTAAAAACTTAATAAATTCATGTGGAACGAATTTTTGACTTACTTCATGAATAGACCTGATTGCCTCTTCTCGTTCCTTGGACTCCTGAAGACCTTTTTGATACAAATAGGCAGTCTCGAGTGCACCTGCTGATTGCAATGAAATGGTGGTGAGCAATTTCAGTTCGGCGGCAGTGAACTCCTTTTGTTCATTATGACCCAGTATAACCATGCCCAAAGTGCGATGTTTAACTTTTAAGGGGGAATACATAATGGTTTTAAGGTGATTTAGAGCCGGGTTATTCTCAATTTTTTCTGACGGCACAATAGCAGAAGTACCCCTGCTAATCAGCTCTTTAAGCAAGAAATTTAGTTTATCAATATTTTCTTCCCTTTCCGGATTCTGGCCGAAGGAGGCGAGTTCAACAACTTTATTTTTCTCAGGCTCATAAATTAAGAAGAGGCCGTGAGTTGAATTAATGATTTGCGAGGCTTCACTAAGTGCCATTTCTGCAATTGATTTGGCATCTATCTTTTCTGAGATTCGCTCACTAAAATCATAGATCATATTTATCTCCCGATACAAACCTAAAACCTCAATACCTATTTTTTTCTTTTCGATCTCTTTTTCAACAAAAACCATAATCATATCAGCAAGTAAGTTTCCGTCTTCACCTGAAGCGACTAGAGTCCCATAGGTAATTTCGTCAAGAATTAGCGGAAATGATTGAAAGCTATCTAAGGGCGATCCAAGTAAAAGAGTATCATCAAAGCCCATCACTGCAAAATTCAATCTCAATTTGGCCGCGATAGTAGCAATTACC
>NZ_JBATGR010000144.1:0-11626 GCF_049665975.1 Eudoraea sp. | reverse complement strand
ACGACAGATGAAATATAAAATAACTGTAGTGCTATTACTTTGCATGACTGGAATAGCCTTTGCTCAGAAAAAAATATGGACCCTTGAAGAATGCGTTACCTATGCCGTGGAAAATAACCTTTCCATTCAACAATTCGAATTGGATCTGGAGAATGCTACAATTGACAAATCTGACGCAATCGGTAGTTTTCTTCCTAATTTAAATGGTACCTTAAATGTCCAAAGTAATACGGGTTTGTCTTTTGACCCAACTAATAGTCAACCTGTAAACACTAAACAAATAACATCCTCCGGGAGCGTAACTTCATCCGTTCTTTTATTTGATGGCCTCAGGAATGTACACAGGCTAAACAGGGCGAAACTTAATGCAGTGGCCAATCAATACCGTCTGGATGACCTTGTAAATGACATACGCCTAAATGTAGCTATAAGTTATTTAAATATCTTATCAAATAAAGAGACTGCCAAAGTTGCCAAAGCCTTATATGCTGTAACAGAACAGGATTTGAATAGAACCAGAGAATTAGTAGAGTCCGGGGTAGTTCCAAAAGGAGATTTATTGGAAATAGAAGCAACAGCAGCAACCCGTGAGCAGCAAATCATAAATGCGGAGAACGATGTCCTTATATCACGTATTAATTTAGCCCAGTTACTTCAAATTACAGACTATGAAAACTTTGATGTTTCTGATGCGGAATTTGAAGTTCCTCCTGCAGACATATTAAAGAATTCTCCCAAGGTAATATTTGATAAAGCTTTAAGCTATTGGTATGAAACTAAATTTTTTGAAACCAGTGTGGACCTGGCTGAAAAAGATTTATCCTTTGCAAAAGGAGCAGCATATCCAACTCTTAGCGCATTTATTAATTATAATACACGGTATTCTGATCAATTTTTTGATCCAATAACAGGGCAGGTAATCCCTTTTAAAGATCAGCTATGGATTAATGATGGTATCGCCTTTGGAGCACAAATTAGCATTCCTGTTTTTAACGGTTTTAGTACTCGGAATAACATTAAACGTTCTCAAATAAATGTAAAAAAGGCACAACTAGACCTGGAGCAGAATAAATTGGATTTGGAAACAAATATTAATCAGGCCTATGTAGATGTAATTAATAGCTCTCAGGAATATGACGCCGCCTTAAAGACAAGGGAAGCAAGATTATTGGCATTGGATTACTCCAAAGAAAGATTTGATGTAGGGATTATGAACTCATTTGATTATAGCCAATCACAAGCCAGGTTAGATAATGCAGAGGCTGAAGTAATACGAACTAAATATAATTATGTATTTAGAATAAAAGTTCTGGAATTTTACTTCGGACTTCCTATTGTTATTGACTAGAGACAGTATTTAATTTTGTTTGGACCTGTTGTGATGCAAATACCCAACAGGTCTTTTTATATTTGCTCAAAAATTATGGCATTAATTCTAAACATTGAAACTGCAACTACCAATTGTTCTGTAAGTATTGGTAAAGATGGACGCACCATTGCATTAAGGGAACAGGATAGTAATTCCTACTCGCATTCTGAAGATTTACACTTTTTTATAAGGGAAACTCTGGATGCAGCTTCCATCTCTATTGATGATCTCGATGCGATAGCCGTTAGTAAAGGCCCGGGTTCTTATACAGGATTGCGGATAGGTGTTTCTGCTGCTAAAGGGCTTTGTTTTGCCTTAGACCTCCCTCTTATTGGGATCTCTACTTTGGAAAGCATAGCATCTCAACTTAAAATAAAGGATGGTGTTATAATTCCTGTGCTGGATGCCAGGCGTATGGAGGTATATTCCGCGGTGTTTAATTCAGATTATGAGCAGATAAGGGAAACCAGGGTAGAGGAGATTAATTCAAATTCATTTGCTCAATTTGTTGAACAGGGAAAGGTATATATTATTGGAAGCGGAGCAGTTAAGTGCAGCGAAATATTAAAACACCCACATTTTATTTTTGATGATTCCATAGTGCCCTCGGCCAATGAAATGACTCAATTATCCCATAACGCGTACAATGGAAAAAACTTTGAAAACACCGCTTATTTTGAACCGGATTACCTAAAGGATTTTGTAATTCAACAAAGCAAGAAATAAAGCCCTGCAAAAATGTATACCCATTTTATTTTGGAGTATGCACCACTCTTTGAGGAAATGGGATTTCAATATTTGCCTTGTCAAACCTGCTTTTAAGCTCTTCTATTACAAAAAAATGAACTGCCCAGAAGTCCTCATTATTAGCCCAAAAACGCAAAGTAAGATTTACAGAGCTATCTCCCAATTCGCCCACAAAAACCTGAGGTTCGGGATCTTTTAGTATGGTTGTTTGTTCCTTGCAGATTTGTAACAGAATATCTTTAGCTTCTTTTATATTTGAACCATAACCTATTCCTATATCTATTTTATCCCTTCTGGTTTCTTCCGCATTGTAATTTATGATGTTATTGTTAGAGAGTTGTCCGTTTGGAATAATAGCCACCTGATTACCAAATGTATTTAGTTTGGTAGTGAAAATGGTGATTTCCTTTACGGTGCCATCTACGCCCTGGGCGGAAATAAAATCTCCTATTTTAAAGGGTTTGAAAAATAATATTAAAATTCCACCTGCAAAGTTGGCCAAAGAACCCTGAAGTGCGAGGCCAATGGCAAGTCCGGCAGATCCCAAAACAGCTAGCAAGGATGTAGATTCTACACCTAATTGTGTTACGACAGCAACAAAAAGGAGGACCTTTAAACCTACGTTAATCAATTGCATAAGAAAAGACTCCAGAGCAACGTCATAATCTTTACGGTCAAAAAATTTTCGTGTTAAACGGTTAATAAATTTTATAAACCATAAACCAACTATTAAAATAATAATAGCTGTGATCATATCGGGAAAAACGTCCCAGAACCAGTTTATGGCGTTCTCTATATGTTGGTCATAATTAGATAAGTCTTTCATAGATTCTTTTTTAAAAAACAAAATTAAAACATTTCTGATACAATGAAATGCGGTAAAAAAAAATATTGAGAAAACAGTAATTCTATTTAAGCTGATTTAAAACTTGTTCCATATCTTCAGTTGGTAACTTGCAGGAACCATGTTCACAGAGGTAAATTAGCGTACTATTCGCTACATATCTGTTTTGAATTAGTGATAACTCGCTCTCTTCTTTAGCACCTGCAAATACGGCGTTGGGTAAATAGGATTGCTGCATGGCACTCGCTGTTTTCATATAGTCTTCCCCAACTATACTTATTTCATAAAAAGGTTTTTGAAAATACAAGACCAGGTGAAGCCAATTTGCATAACTGGCCGTATCTTTCTCAAAACTCTGCTGCAGATTCTTAACCATTTGCTGTGCAATGTTTTCATAATTTTCATCGGGAAAAAACCTGGATAATTTAAATAGGTTTTTGGCCATAATGGAATTTGATGATGGTATCACATTATCCGCCATTTCTATTGTTCTTCTAATAATAAATGAATCTTGTTTGGGAGTGAAGTAAAACAATCCGCTACTTTCATCGGTAAAATTAGCAATACAATAATCCGTCAATTTTTTGGCCTCATTAAGCCAACTTTCTTCAAAAGTTATTTCATAAAGTCCAATAAACGCATCTATCACCGAAGCATAGTCTTCCAGATAACCATTTATAGTGCTTTTTCCGTTTTTATGATTGTGGTAAAGGCTACCATCTTTCTTTACAAAAGTTTCCCTGATAAATGAGGCATTATTTAAAGCCAGATTCAGATAATTATCATTTTTGATAAATCTGTAGGCATCTGTTAATCCCTTCAGCATTAATCCATTCCAGGAACAAAGTATTTTATCATCTAATCTGGGGCGATTTCTATTTTCCCGGAGCGTATTTAATATTTGTTTACACTCTGAAATAACTTCATTGACTTCAGAAACAGAAAGTTTGTGTTTTTTAGCTATTGCCTCGTCTGATTCATCCCTTATTAAAACGTAGTTGCCATGCTCCCAAAGGCCAAAGTCGTTAATATTGTAATAGTCCTTAAAAAGTTCATATTTATCAGCAAGGAGAGTTTGTAGTTCTGCTTTCTGCCATACGTAATATGCACCTTCTTCTAATTCGCCTGTTTCGTTCAGGCTATCGGCATCCAGGGAAGCATAGAATCCATTTGTACTATCCATAAGCTCCGTAGTAACAAATGCAATATTTTCTTCAACGACCTTCTTATAAAGCGGGTTTTTCGTAACGGCGTATGCCTTGGAATATAAACTTATTAATTGACCATTGTCATATAACATTTTTTCAAAATGGGGGACATGCCATTTGCCATCCACGGAGTATCTTGAAAAACCACCTGCTAAATGATCGAAAATTCCTCCATAAGCCATTTTCGTAAGTGTTAAATTCACATACTCCAGAAGGGCCTCATCTTTTCTGGTAATAGCATAATGCAATAAAAAATCTAAATTGCCGGGCATCATAAATTTGGGAGCCCGGTTATACCCCCCATAATTATGATCAAAATAGCGAGACCATTTTTTAACCGAATCATCTAATTGGTCCTCAGTTAAAATCTGAGAATTGGAGTCAACTTCAACAAGATTAATTGCCTTAATCCCTTCAGCAAGGTCTTTGGCATATCCGTTTATTTTATCGGGCTCTTCCTGGTAAAGTCTGGTAAGTTCTTTTAAAACCTTCATCCAGTCATCTTTCTTCACATAAGTCGCACCCCAAAATGGACGCCCGTCTGGTAAGGTAACTACATTTAATGGCCATCCGCCTCTTCCCGTCATCATTTGAACTGCATCCATATAAAGATGATCTATATCCGGGCGCTCTTCTCTGTCTATTTTTATATTGATAAAATTTTCATTCATCAGATTTGCCACTTCTTCATCTTCAAAGCATTCTTTTTCCATGACATGACACCAATGACATGCGGCATAGCCTATACTTATAAGTACCAATTTATTTTCATTTTTAGCTTTCTCCAGGGCAGTTGTACTCCAGGGTTCCCAGTTTACAGGGTTATGAGCATGTTGAAGCAGATATGGGCTACTTTCGTTTATCAGGGCATTGGTATGTTTGTATGACATGGTTTCTTTTTTTTGAGAGCAGCCATTTAAGGTAACGAATACTAAAAGTAATGTGTAGTTAAACTTAGACATATACAAAGTTACTACTAATTAAAGAGCATAAAAAAAGCGCCTAGAAGGCGCTTTTATTCTTTTCCAGAACGTTTACTTAACTTCAAAAGTGATTTTAACATTAACACGATAGTCATCTATTTTACCATCTTTAACTGTCGCACTTTGTTCATTAACATATACAGAACGTATATTATTGACGGATTTTGATGCATGAGCAACCGCTTTTTTTGTAGCATCTTCCCAACTCTCATTCGAATTTGCTAGTATTTCAATAACTTTTAAAACTGACATAATACTTCTTTTTAGTGTTACGTTAAGGTAATAAATAAAAAGGGAAGGGACAATATTTTAGTGCTAAATTATCCGTTTAACGCTACCACTTCAGATACCTTATCTCCCATCATATTTTTCAGCATTGTTTCTATACCATTTTTTAAAGTATAGGTAGAAGAAGGACAACCACTACAGGCCCCCTGGAGTATAACATTTACTGTTTTACTCTCTTTCTCATAGGATTGAAAAAGTATATTTCCACCGTCACTGGCAACAGCTGGTTTTACATATTCTTCCAGAATGTTGATGATCTCCTGAGATGTATCATCTAATGTTTCATTCCCTGTATTTGGATTAGATGTAGCTGAAGATTTAACAGTAATTTCTTCACTGGAGACTACTTCATTTCCATCGGCAATAAAATTCCGGATTAATTCACGGAGTTCCATGGTAATCTCATCCCAAGTAGCGACCTCATATTTCGTGATGGAAACATAGTTTTCATCCATAAAAACCTCTTTAACATAAGGAAGGTGAAATAACTTTTTAGCCAGATCAGAACCTTTTGCTTCATCAAGATTTTTAAATTCAAACATTGCAGGAACTATTTTCCTATTTCCTACAAATTTCATTACAGCAGGGTTTGGGGTAATTTCGGCATATATTGTAACAGCTACTTTCTTAGCATCAGCCTCTTCATTAACAATAGGTTCTCCGGCATTTAAATATTCAACCAACTGCTGCGCCACCTCGTCCTTAACCGATGGCCAATCTACTATATCAAAGCGCTCCAGGGCTATAAAATTCCCAGATATATATACTGTTTTTATAAATGGAAGATAAAATAGTTGCTGAGCTAGTGGAGAATTTTTGGCATCATCTATATTCCTGAATTCGAAATTACTCCCATCCGTTAGAAAATGATTTGCCTCAAATTTTAAAATCGCCGGGTTGTTTGTTTCTACTACTGTAATAACGTATTCCTTCATCGTATTTGCTTTCTGCAAAAATACAACCATTTTCCCTTTCCCCACATATATAATAATGTTGTATTTCATCCGTTATACTTTATATTTGACCGAAACATCAATAAATACGCCCTATTCTTAGATGAAAAAACTCCTGTTAATTTTGTTTACATATGTGGCTTTTTCAAGCTCTTTGACCGCTCAGGAGGGTGTTCCTGTGTATTTTGATTATTTAGCAGACAATTACTATTTGGTATTTCCCTCTATGGCAGGTATTAGCGATGGTGGTAAAATAAGACTTACAGCCAGAAAACAATGGTTTAGTGTAGATGAGGCACCAAGTTTACAGACACTTAGTGCTAATTACAGGATTCCGGAAAGTTCGAGTGGAGTAGGGATAATTATTTTTAATGACGCTAATGGCTATCACTCGCAAACAGGAGCCAAGCTTACTTACGCTCATCACTTGCAATTAGGCCCGGAAATCAGGATATTAAATCAGTTGTCATTCGGGTTGAGTGCAGGTTTTATCCAAAGTAGTCTTGATGAATCAGAATTCAGGTCCGTTATCCCGGATCCTATTATTACAGGAGGAAAAAATAGCGTTGGGTATTTTAATATGGATTTAGGGATGTCCTATAACTATATGGAATTTTATTTTAATGTCGCAGCCTTAAACCTCTTGGGTACCGGACGAGACCTTTATACAGCTATTGAATTTGATAATTTAAGAAGGTATTTGATTAATGCTGGATATGTATTTGGCAAAAACTTATGGAAGTTTGAACCTTCTATTCTTTTTCAATTGACAGAATTTACTGAAGAGAAAACTGTAGACCTTAATGCCAAAGTGTATAGAGAAATGAGTTGGGGTACCCTTTGGGGGGGTCTCTCTTATAGAAGGAGTTTTGATGGCGCCCAATTCCAGGTTGATGGTACTTTTGGAGAACAGAGACTTCAGCTTTTTACACCAATCGTAGGAATTAATGTTAACAGATTTATGTTCTCCTATAACTATTCATACCAATCCGGAGATATTCGTTTAGATAACGGAGGGTTTCACCAGATTACGCTGGGATATGATTTTGGTCCTGTTAGGGAAAACAGATATGACTGTTTCTGTCCCGGGGCAAATTAAAAACGGGCTTAACAAGGTATTCTGCCAAACCCGCTCTAAGAAATAATACAATTTTCGCTTATTCCCATTTAAACTTTTTCCCCGCAGCCTGTCTTTTTATGGCATTTAACATCGCATTTTCGAGCTCTCCCTTTTCCTGTTGGGCATGTTTGCTAACATAGATCTCCCGTTTGGCATTTAGTTGCTGTATTTCCTTTTGTATCCTTGTTCTTTCGGCCTTTTTCTCACCTATGAATGCAGTAAGTTCTGCCTTCGACTTATCTCTTAACGCACCGGGTAATTCCTCTTTTTTTATTGCCGAGACATCAAATTCATCATCTTCGGCTGCATCTATCAAATCCCATGACGAATTCTTATACATCCCTGAACTTTTGCTAACTGCACGTTTTACAGCTACAGCCTCTTCCAATTCCATGGCGTTGTTATCTTGCCTGGCCTGTAATTCCAGTTTTGCGCTTCCCATAGCACCATAAGATATATAGGTGCTGTTCAATTTTGAGTTTAGTTTAATGATGATATCATCATATGGAGTATCTATATGAACAATCTGTTTATTATGATCTATCGCCATATACTCTCCCCCGGTCAGAGTTGCGCCCTTTTTCCATTCTGTGTTAACGCCTTGCTGATAGTTACCGCAAAAAATAGTATTTACAATGATATCTTTTTCTGTTGCATTAGTCACAGCATCCCTGTAATTAAGTTTCCCCTGGGTAAAAGGCTCATTTCCTGCAATAAATATCATTTTTAAATTATCAGGATTTTTGCCCCAATCTAATTGACGTAATGAAGTTTGAATAACTTCACCACAGTATTCTTCCCCGCCATTTGTGCTTAATGAAAAAAGTTTTTCGGAAATCTCATCCAAATCGCTGCTGAATCCGATAACTTGTTGAATATAGCCTTCCTTTGAAGAAAGTCCGTCATTTCCATATTGGTATAGTGCAATTTGTAGATTAGGCCTGTGTCCATTCCCGCATTTTGCATAAGAGAACTGATTCACTATATCCCAGAGCTGAGCTTTGGCCTGATTAATTAATCCGTCCATGCTATTACTTGTATCCAGCAGGAGTGCAATTTTTACGGTATTGTTGTTCTTATCTTTTTTGTCGTTCAAAAATTTTTCTGTCTCGTAGTTATTTATTTCCTGCTTACTTATTGGGGTATATCCGAATAGGGTTCCAAGAGTCAGACTTAATATTATAAGACCAATAGTGTGTTTTAAATTTTTCATAATGTTATTTTTTTAGTTATAAATATTAGCTAAATGTAGTTCCGAACTTTTTCACAAAAAATGAGGAATGAGCGAAATGAACCCCTGATTGAGGGAAATGGTACAATGATTGCGTAAAGCCTGTTATTCAGGGATAAACACACCAGGATTTGAAATAAGGGTATTTTTTAATACCGTATAAATCGAGTAAGTTTATCCCTATAAATGCAAATCATGCTAAAGAAAAGGTGCCTTTTTATGGTTTTTTCCCTGATCCTTTTTTCAGGTTTTTCTCAGTCTCAAAAGAAGACTCAGGATTCTGAACAGGAACCGGGTGCCAGAGAAACAACATATAGGGTTAATTTAGATTCAGCTAATTTTTATAAGAAGACTGATATTGCGAAAAGCATAGATTTTATAGCACAGGCAATTGGAAGTCTAGGACAAAATGCTACTAAGCAGGAACTTGCTTTGGCACTTACAAATTTGGGTGAGGTATATCATTATCATAAGCAATACGATCTGGCTATTTCAAATTTTAAAGACGCTCAGGAAGCAAATAAAACATCCAGGACCACCTTGTTATTGGGGAAGACCTACATACAAACAAGGGATTACAAAAATGCTGCAGCAGTATTACATCCTCTAGAGGACATAAAAGGATTGGTGCCCTATCAAAGAATTGAATTGTATGAATTATTAGGTGATGTTTACAAAGGGTTTGGTGAAACTAATAAGGCTATAGCCTATTATGAAGAAGGTTTAAAAGTGGCTAATAAAAATCAGGTTAGCCCAAAAATGCCCGATTTAAATTCTAAAATTGCGGATGCTTATGCCCAGGATAACAGGCTGGAAGAAGCAGAAAGTTATTATGGAAATTCACTAGTACTTTCAAGTCAGCAGGCACCGGCACGAGCTATTCAGGAAAAGGAAAAAGTTGCAGATTTCTACAATAAGAAAAATCAGTATGACGATGAAATTAAGTTAAGGAAGAAGAGCCTGAATGAATTACAGTCACTACCCAGGGCTGCTGCAAAATCAACCGGAGCCCCTATTGAAGCAGATTCAATTACTGCACAAAGTATTAATTACAAAATTGCCAATGCCTATGCTGCGCAGGATAAATACGATGAAGCTATACCCTATTTGGAAGAGAGTATAAAAGAAGCAAATATTGAAGATGACCTGATTGTACAAAAAGATGCCACCCGAAAACTTTCAGAGATATACAGGGATAAAGGCAATTATTCAAAAGCATTTGAAACCTATCAGAGCTATGTTTCTATTGTGGATACACTTTATCTTCGAAAAGAACAGGAGATATCACAGGCTTCCAGATTTAACAGAGAAATTGCGGCAAGTCAGGGTAGAATTACCGGCCTGGAAAAAGAAAGAGAACTTACAAAGAGTAAATACGATTTGGCCGTAACGGAGCAACAACTGGCGCTGGAAAGTAATAAAAGACAAAAATGGATAATTTATTCTCTTGTATTTGGGATGTTGCTTACTGCCCTGGCGGCCTACTTTTTTTACAGGAGTAACAGGCAACAGCAATTGGCTAATAATTTATTGGCACTAAAGTCATTACGTTCCCAAATGAATCCTCACTTCATTTTTAACGCCCTGAATTCTGTAAATAATTACATTGCTAAAAATGACGAGCGTAGTGCTAACCGATATTTAAGCGAGTTCGCCACATTAATGAGAGCGGTTTTAGAGAATTCTGAAGAAGATTTTATTTCACTGTCAAGAGAACTGGAGTTATTAGAACTTTATGTAAAATTGGAACATTCGCGTTTTCCGGAGAAGTTTGATTATACTATAAATTTGGATGAACAAATTGATACTGAGGCTTTTCAAATTCCCCCAATGTTGCTTCAGCCTTATATAGAAAATGCCATTTGGCATGGACTTAGATACAAGGAAGAAAAGGGATTCTTAGATATTGAAATAACGCAGGTAGAAACAGATGTAATTCAAATTCGTATTACGGACAATGGGATAGGAAGAAAAAGGTCTCGGGAGTTAAAAACAAGCAATCAGAAAAACCAAAGTTCAAAGGGCATGGGCAATATTAAAAAACGAATCGCTATTCTCAATACCATGTATAAAGATAAGGTGACGGTATCCGTGCAGGACATGAACGAAGATACTACAGGCACCCGGGTAATCTTAACTTTAAGGAAGGTGGTATGATGCTAAAGGCGGTTATTATTGAGGATGAAAGCAGCAGCAGGGAAATTCTACGCAATTACCTGGCCAAATATTGCAAAAACGTAAATGTTCTTGGTGAAGCTGCCGGTGTTAAGGAGGGAATTGAATTACTGAGCCACTCGAATCCTGATCTTGTGTTTCTCGATGTGGAAATGCCGTTTGGAAATGCCTTTGATCTTTTGGATCAATTGCCGGAAAGATCTTTCGAAACTGTCTTTGTAACGGCCTATAATACCTATGCGCTTGAAGCTTTAAACAATCATGCAGCTTATTATTTAATGAAGCCTATAAATATTGATGAGCTTATTAAATCGGTTTCCTATGTGGCTGAGATAAAAGAAAAGGAAAATGCATTGGAGGATCGGATTCTAAAATCAAAACTGAATAAGGCTGAAGGGAAAATAACACTGCCGCAACAAGATGGATTTTTGGTATTAAATATATCAGATATCCTCTATTGTAAGGCTGATGACAATTATACCGAAATTTACCTCCAAAACAAAAAATTACTGGTAAGCAAGACTTTGAAGTACTTTGAAGAGGCTCTTGCCGATTATCCTTTCGCCCGCATCCATAAATCGTATCTTGTAAACGTAAATGAAGTGATAAAATATAGAAAAGGTAAAGGGGGGAGTGTAATCGTATCCAACGGAAAAGAATTATTGGTTTCTGCTTCCAAAAAGAAACAATTATTATCGTATTTTGAAT
>NZ_JBATGR010000143.1:0-10829 GCF_049665975.1 Eudoraea sp. | reverse complement strand
TTCCAGAGCTGCTAGTCCATAGGGTGCTGTTTTCGGATTTGCTAGTGCAATATGGTTAATAGCAGAATCATTCAAGGATTTTATCGATACCGGCAGGCCGTCAACCATGGTCCAGAGTACTAGTTTTCCATAGGCATAGATCTCAGGGGCTGCTGTGGTTAGGCCTTTCTTAAAAAGATCCGAAGGGTATTTCATATCAGCCGAGACAAAAATATCAAAGGGTGCGCCTTCAATAATTTGAGCGGTATGCTTACCAGAAGAACCTATGATCAATTCACAGCTAATACCAGTCTTTTCAGTGAATTTTTCTATAATTGACTCTAATGCGTATTGGGTATTAGCAGCAGCGGCAATTGTAATTTTAGAAGGTTCATTTACTCCCGCACAGGCATAAACAAGAGCTATTAAAGCAATTCCTATTAGGTTAAAAACTAAATTTTTTTCAATCTGTAAATTATTATATAGAAGGACTTTAAAATTCCAATTCGGCATAGGCAACTTCTTTAGTGATATCCTCTATATTACCGGGATATTCTTTTCCCCTTAACCGGCTTACTGTGTGAGCTTTTAGTTCATCTTCCGGATATGATTGTATCAATTCCTGAATAGTTTTTTTATCCAAATCCTCCTCTATATGCTCTAGCCATTTGTCTGCCAGTTCATCTGGCAAAATTAATGGCATTCGGGGTCCAGCTGCTTTTGGATTATTATGGATTTTGGACATCATAGCATTGCCTACGGTTGTCACTATAGAAAAGGTATTGATCAATTCACCAGTTTCTGTATCTACCCATTCGCTCCAGAGCCCGGCCAGTGGCAAAGGTTCATTATCCTTCCTGCTCACATAAAATGGATAGGTTTTGCCGGCATAATGATGATGTTCATAAAAGCCGTCTACATAAATAATACATCTTTTATTTTTGGCTGAATTTCGGAAGGAGGGCTTCTCAAAAATGGTTTCTCCTCTTGCGTTAAGAGTATTGTTCCACAGTTTTTTTAATTGTGACTTATCTTTTACCCAAAACGGAACAAGGCCCCAGGTTGCAAGAGTTGGTTCATATGGAGAACGATCAGGATAAATAAATAATTTTGGGTGATTAAAACCCGATACATGATAAAGCGGCAGATCTGATAAGGGCGCCAGCTTTTCAATGATCTCCTCAATGGCCTTCTCATTTCCGTAATGTCTGGCCCTTTTTAACTGGGCTTCCAGACTTGCCTTGATATCGTAACACATATCTCAATTTTTAGATCATGAGGAAGAATTAAATTTAAGAAATTTTGTTCAATAATTGATTGTGGAAAAAATTAGGTTAACTACTGAATTAGTCAAAACCAGTAAGGACAAGATAAAGGTTTGATTTTTAACTTTATAAAGGCATCCATACTAATAGTGCCGACTGAATGATAAAAAACAAAATAAATGGAATTACGAAGAACCCCATAATATCTCTTGCCTGCAATTTGGTTCCGGCTGCCATTACTGGAAAAATTATAAGTAAATAGAAAGGTTGAAGGGCATTACTCAGGCTTTCTCCATAAGCTATGGACATTGATGCTCTGGCGATCATGGAGGTAACTTCAGATTCACTCAACCCTGCACCCAGTTCCTTTACTACAGTAATAATGCTGGGACCTATTACAGCAAATTCTCCACCCGCGGATGGGATGGCAAAATTCACCAAACCACCGGAAACATAGGCTAAAAAAGGATAGTTGGTCATGGTGGCAATTGATGATTGTATTTCTCCAATTTTATCACCCAAACCCGTTGAAAACATAATTCCCATAATACCAGCATAAAATGGATATTGGAAAAGAATTCCAGAAATATTGCTACTTGAACGTTTCATGGATATGCTATAACGAAGCGGGGTCTTATGCAGAAATAGGCCAATCATCAAAAACATAAATATGATAATATTAAAATTCAGATCAAACCCATTATTGTAGAAGTAGTGACCAATATAAATGAAACCAAAAATTGCAATGGTCATTTGTAAATAGGCGCTATTATTCAAAATGTCGGAGACGGCCCTAAAAGGAAGCTGATATGATTCTGCTTCTGCTTTTACTGAAGTTTCTTTTTCTGAATTATCCAGGATCAAAAGATCAGATAATTCTTTTTGCTTGTTGTTTTTTGGAATCAAAATGAGGAATAACAACGGACCTACCACAATAAAAAGTACAATCATGGCCAGGTTGAGCGCAGAACCCAGAGTATAGGAAGTTGGTATCAAATCTGAAAGAATTCCGGCTTCTATTAAAAAATTATTCTCGGTGTTTAATAATAGCGCTATGGAACTAGACGCGCCGGCAACCCAACTACCCAAACCAAAGTAAACACAGGCGATTAAGAAAGGATAGTTTAATCCTTTAACTTTTTTAGCCAGTTCTCTGGCTAAAATGGCAACAATTACAATCATTCCAAAGCTGATCAGGGAAAACAATGCGCTGAAAATCAACACAAATAAATAGACATGCCCCGGAGTTTTTATAAAACCAGCTATCCAATTAATCCCTTTTTCAACGGGAGCTGATTGGGCTATGCTGTAGGCCGTTATTATAACAAGAATAATCTGCATTCCAAAGGCTAATAAGGTCCAAAAACCATTATACCAGCCACCAATAATGTTCATAAATGAAGCATCGGTCCAGATAAACGCCATAAATCCAGTGAACAAGGTGAGAAGTAATGCAAAAACATAGGCACTTGGCATATATCTTATAAAAAGATCCGTGAAAATTTTTCCTAGTGCTGAAATCATATTACTTACCAATCAGTAGTGTTTGGTTATAATTTACTGATAGATTAATTAAATATAGCAGTTAAATGCTGAACATTAAATCTGAGTCAAAAAAAATGTGCGATGCTCACTTAACTACATCGCACATTAATGGATTTATCAGTTAGATTTTCTAACCCGAACGGGATACTCAGGTCGTTTGCGAGTTACAGGGGGATTACTTTTGAGCTGCTCCAGCACAACTTCAATAGCTTTTTCCAATTGAGGATCACCTCCAGAAATAACTGCCTTGGGTAATTGTTCTACTTCAATATCCGGGGCAACGCCTTCATTTTCAACCCGGTAACCATCTTCATTCCAAAAGGCGACATTGGGCGCAGTAACCGATCCGCCATCTATGAATTCAGGGTAGCCTAAAACACCTACTAACCCGCCCCATGTAGTTTTTCCAATTATGGTTCCCAGTTTAAATTTTCTAAACATCCAAGGGAGATAATCTCCCCCGGAGCCTGCTGTTTCATCAATAATCATAACCTTAGGACCTTGTATTGATGCACTTGGAGCTTTGAGGTCGTTACCATATCTGAAATTCCAGGAGGCCTGATAGGGCTTCTTTAACATATCTATATAGTAATCTGCCAATTGCCCGCCGCCATTATGTCTTTCATCAACTATTATGGCCTTTTTATTAGCTTGTGGGAAAAAGTAGCGTTTAAAATATTCATGTCCCGCCCCTGCCGTATTGGGAACATACACATATGCTACCTGTCCGTTTGTAGCTTTGTCTACTTTTTTAATATTTCCTTCAACCCAATCCCTGTTTCTAAGGGAACGTTCACTTTCTATAGGAACTACCTTCACTTTTCGAGAACCAGACCCGTCTGCTGAGGCTGAAACCGTAAGTTCTACAATTTTATTTTCTGTGTTTTCAAAGAAACTATAAAGATTTTTATCTGCAGTAACCTCATATCCATTCACTGCTATTAAATATTCCCCCACCACAATGTTTACTCCTGGTTCCGTCAATGGTGAGCGAAGCTCCGGTGTCCAGTTGAGACCTCCATATATCTTAGCAAAGCGATACCTGTTCTCAACCACTTCATAATCTGCTCCAAGCAGTCCTCCACCTACTTTATCCGGGTTATTCATTCGATCTCCCCTACTGCCAAACCTATGGTGTCCTACTGCTAATTCACTGCACATCCATTGCATAACTCTGTAGAGATCACTTCTGCACGTGACATCGGGTAGAAAGCTTTTATATTTTTCTTTCATGGCATTCCAATCCAAACCATGCATTCCCGGGTCGTAGAAATAGTCCCTGTTCACACGCCAGGTTTCATCAAATATATTAGACCATTCTTGTCGGGGATCTATTTTAACCTGGATGGCATCCGTATTAATTAATCCATTTTCAGGTTTTTTACCTACCTCCGTAATTCCCCATGTCTCGCCATTCAGGTATAACATTTTTTTCCCGGAAGCAGCAATGGTATACCAATTTGCCAGCATTACTTCCTCGTCTTCCCGCTTTTTTAAATCGTACATTCTAAGAGACTGCGGCTCGCTGAAACTGCTATGTGGTTTTCGGGATAAATAAAATAATTTCCCCTCTTCCGAACAACTTAAACCTGAATACATTCCGGGCGAAATAGGCAGGTCAATAATTCGATTTGAAATTTGCTCCCAATCAATTCTCAATGGAGCAGCCGCTTTCTTTTCCTTCTTATCATCTTTATCTTCGGAATCTTTTTCAGATTTTACATCATCTTCGTCATTTTCTTCATCATTTTCTTTAGCTAAAGGAGAAATAAGTTCTTTCTGTAGCGTTACCAAATAAATAGAATTAGTCATTTCCATATCCTGATTAGACTGATCAAACCAATTCACAACCGGACCGGCATCTGTGGAAGCAAGCATATAGATATATTTCCCACTTGGGTCAAAGACTGGCTCGCTAACGTTTGAAAGTCCATCGGAAAGTTCGAAGGATTTATTCTGATCCGTCGAATATACGTAGGCTCTTTCAAAATTTGTATCCGTAATAATCGTGTATGACACCCATTTCGAATCATGTGACCAGGATCCAAAAAGTTCCCTGAAAACACCAGGAAAATACAGCTTATCTGTTCCAATTTTAGTAATCTTTCCGTTGGATGTATCGGCCATGTATAAATTACGCCCATTATCCACGAAGCATAACTTTTTACTATCTGGTGACCAATGTAAATAGGCGTAAAAACCAGAACCGGAAATAGGAAGTTTTTTTACTGTTCCATTTTCCAATGTTTTAAGATGCAGGCTATATTCACCTGAAGCGTCAGAAAAATAGGCTATTTGTTTGCCGTCGGGTGACCATTTCGGGTATTTCTCATGAACCCCTGGAGTTTGGCTGATGTTCTCTACATCACCTTTTTCAGCAGGTACTGTAACTATATCACCTCGGAAATCAAAAACTGCTCTGGCCCCGGAAGGTGAAATACCGGCACTTCTAATGTATCTGTCTCCAGACACATAACGAGATCTTAGTTCAAGTAAATCTGTAGCGATGGAGATAGTAAGTTTTGTACTGGATAAAGAATTTATATCAAATAAATGTAAATATCCGGCTTGCTCGTAAATTAAATCATTGTTATTGGTATTGAGACTTATCACGGGAAAATCGTCATAATCTGTGAGTTGGGTAACCCCTTTTGTATCCAAATCATAGGCATATAAATTAAATTCACCGTTGCGATCACTTCTGAAAAACACTTTATTACCTATCCATTGTGGATTGGTATCATTACTACCAGAAGCCGGTTTACTGATTTCCGTAACTTCATTAGTCTCTGTATCGTAAATCCATATACGCGATTGAGTGCCACCTCGGTAATTTTTCCATTGGTTAAACACTTCGTATAAAGGAGTGTAAGCTATGTATTTCCCATCGTCTGAATAAGCCGCGTTAAATGCAGTGGGAATAGGTAATTCCAAAGGCTGACCACCTTCAGTTGCAACCGTATAAAGCTTGGCATGCCGATTTGTATAGGTAGATCTGCGAGAGATGAAAAGTACATTTTTACCATCAGGGGTAAAATCCCTGACCTGATCCCAACCTGGATGCCATGTTAATCTTTTAGGAATTCCTCCTTGCGCGGAAACAACAAATACGTCTATATTACCGTCATATTCAGCACTGAATGCAATTAAAGAGCCGTCCGGTGAAAAAACAGGGTTCGATTCTACGCCCTCATCAATAGTAAGCCTTCTGGGGTTAGAACCATTTTTATTGGCAATCCAAAGATCTTCTGCATAAATAAATGCGATATTGTTTTCACTAATTACCGGACTACGCATTAACCTCGTATCAATTGAATTTTGTCCATTAATCTGGGAAAGCCCTATTGACATAAGTATGGCTAAGAAAAGTTGATTTTTAAAATGTATAGTCATATAATAAATATTTTAATGAGTTTAAATTTATATTTATGGAGGGAAATTCATAACGAGTATAAGGCTTAAATATAAGGTGGATTTTGGTCTTAAGAAATTTAGGAATAGAATTTTTTCGGAACCTGTCAATGGATGCAAAATGATGCTGGAGCAAATCTAGTTTGATTCTGGAAGCTTACTGATCCAATTTTCCAAAGTGGTTAAGTATTTGGGATGTAACTTGGACCAATAGGGAAAATCACTTTGCCCAACATTATACATGGAATGTGAGGCCCCATTTAATAAAATTATCTTATATTTTTTGTTTTGAGCCTGATCAAGTGCATCTGAAATTACTTCATAACTATTCACAGGTATAATTTCATCCAAACTACCCTGAACAACTAGTACAGGCTGTTCTATTTTTTCAAAATAAGGAATGGGCGTAAAGTTTAGTTTCTTATCTATTTCGATTTCATCAAGATTGGGAACCCATACTTTGTCAAACCACTCCTGAGATTTAGCAATATTGATCTCTTTCTGAAGGGTTTCTTTGGAAATTTGACCCGCAATGGTTTCAAAAACCTTTCGCTCAAATTTTGTAGCCTCAACCATATTATCACCCAGTATTTCTTTATTTCTGTTTTTCCAGTAGTTAAGATCACTTTCCAATAAGGTAGAACCCGGACAACTTACGGCAATGCCATATTTGAGGTCTTTTAATTCATTCAAAATATATGGGATCTTGCTGGCTCCCTGACTGCTGCCTTTAATACCAATGTGGTTAATAGGAATGTTTGTCTTTTGAGAAAACCATTTAATAGCATTAATATCATCTGACACAAGTTCTTCTATACTGGCCTTTGTCCATTCGCCTTCAGAAATACCTGTCCCCCGTTTGTCATAAATAAAAGTAGTATAACCTCGTTTTGTAAAAAGCTGAGCTTCCGCTCTGGAAGCACTCCTGTCTGAATTACCAGAGGAAGTGACAATAACCAGGGCTTTTTTGGTATTTTTTGGGGGATAGTAAATAGTGCCCTTCAATAGCAGGTCATTGGTTTTAAAACTTATGTCCTCAGCAGTTGGGATCTCCTTACTACTTGCTAAAGATTTAAAGAGCGTATATGGAATTTTCATTGTGTCCACAGTTAGTGTACCCCGGAGTTCAGCGTTATTTGCCCATTTATTTTTAAATGAATAGGTGTAAAAATCGCTTTGTAATTTAAAATTAATTGAATCGTCTTTTACGTCAAGCTCTCTAAATGGAATTCTGTTGGCGTTTTGTTCAAGGCTTGTAAAATAGACCTTCCATTGAGTGGAATCTTGTTCCAGTTCAAAAACAATGGAATCTTCAAAACTCCCTTTTTTAAAAAGACCGCTATAATTACCACTGCGGTCAGATATTTCTGGCTTCGATTTATTGACACAGGATATTATCGAAAGGGTCAGAATCAAATAAAGGTATTTTCTCATGAGTTATGGATGTTTAACTTTTGGAAACGGAATTCTTTTTTCTTGCTTCTATGCTATACACCATTGGAATTTTGTTACCAAGGTGTTTAATCCTGTACTTACCGGGTTCAGGTTCTATGATGAGTTTAAAACAATTGTAAGGCGAATAATCATATTCTTCAAGGGATGTCAATTCAAGTCCATTATTTAAAAGACTTGTGATCACTTCGCCTATGCTATGATTCCACATAACGTATTTCAGCGTGAGATTAGCATCCCTGTTTGCATATGTTCCTGTTTCAGTTTCTTCAATAGGCCCGGAATTGAAATAGTTGTATTCTACCTTACTAAATTCATTATCAAACATCCAGACTACGGGATGAAATTCTACGAAAATAAGTTTGCCGCCAGGTTTTAAAAAATCAGAGACAATTTGCCCCCATTTGTCAATATCAGGAAGCCAGCCTATAGTTCCATAAGTAGTGTAAACAATATCAAATTCCTCATTTAAATGATTAGGCAGATCATAAAGATCGCAGTTTATAAATTTAGCATCAAGATTTGTTTTCTTAGCCAATTCCCTGGCCCTATGAATAGCCTGGTCTGAAAGATCTACCCCGGTCACCGTGCCACCCATCCTTGCTAGTGAAAGTGTATCCAGGCCGAAATGACATTGTAAATGCAAAATACTTTTGCCTTTCAGATCATCAAGGAGATTTAACTCTATATTTTTAAGAGTTGTCTTTCCTTCAAGAAACTCTTTCACATTATAAAAATCGGACTCCATATGAGTATCCGTTTTACGGTTCCAGGAGTCCTGGTTTATTTTAAGGTAATCAGAATCAGAATCCATTTGTTAAAAGCTTGTTTTTATATTCTGAAGATACTGTTCTTTTGTTATTCTGTAGTATAAAGAGTCTTCAATGCCCTTACAGTTATCATTTTTCCAGTAGTCCATTGAAAGTTTTTCCAAAACCTTTATGGAGGCTTTATTCTGTCTGGCAACTCTGCCAATTATCTCGTTTAAATTGAGTTCTAAAAATCCATGTTCAAGGCAGGCTTGGGCTGCTTCTGTGGCATAACCTTTATTCCATTCTCTCTTAAAAAAACGAAATCCGAGATCGACTAAATTTTGCTCATTAAATTTTAGTCCGCACCACCCAATAAAGGAGTCGGATGCCTTGGTAATAACGGCCCATCGGCCAAAGCCATTTTTTTTATAATCCTTGTAATTAAGAAGAAATTCCCTTGCCATTTTTACACTTGCAAATGGAGGATCACCGGTATACTTTATAACTTCCGGGTCTGAATTTAATTCCCAAATATTTTCGGCATCATCCAGAACAAATTCCCGTAGCAATAATCTGGGAGTTTCTGCAATGTATTTTCCTGAACGATTCATTCCTTTATCAATTTTATCACAAGCCCAATTTGCCCTAAATGGTAGATGTCGTGGTGTAACATACCTTCAAGCACAAAAGAATAAGGATAATTACCTTCAAATTCGGGATCATAGTAGTATTCATCTAAAAATGTATCATCCTTATCTTTTAATAGTTCCAATAATTCCAGGAGTGTTTTATTATCTTCTTCCCGGATCTTGTCCCAGCCAATAGCCTTTAATTCTTCATTTGATCTCCATACCTCTGGATGAGCATCCGTAAGTTCTCCCTTGCCTGTCTTTAATTTTAAGATGGTATCCTTTCGCCAGGAAATGATATGTGCAATTATTTCGGCGATACTGTGCACAGCAGGTAAAGGACGTATAAACATCTCATTTCCTTTTAATTGAGATAATTTTTTAGCATAGGATTGTCCCGCCCAAATTGGGCCATTATGAACCTCACTTAGTTGCCTTATTGTCAAATTAATTTGCTTATTCATAATCAAACAGAAAATACTTACTTATTAATGAGACGAATTATTTATAGTAATGTATCGAAGACCGTGAAATCATGATATGATATCCAAAGGTTTCGTTTCTTTCCAATTACCCCGGGTAAAATCTGGAAATGACTGTGGAGCTCCGTCATTAGCTACAGAACGTTCACTTAAAGGTGAAACCGCACTCCAGAAACAACCTTCATAAACATTTTGATCAAGGGGTAGGCCATTTCTAAGACATTCAATAATCCGGTAGACCATCATCCCATCCATGCCTCCATGCCCACTTTCATTGGTAGTAGAGGACAAGCGCTTGTATAAAGGGTGATCATATTTTTCATAAATAGATGACAATTGTTCTCCCTGAACCCATTGATGATGACTATCTGTAATGCCTTCAATACCACCTTCCAAAGCGACACGCGTAGGAAAACCGGCCAAAATACCTTTGGTACCCTGTATTAAATTGAGTCTGGTATAAGGTCGTGGACTGGTTTCATCCCATTGCACCATAATTGTTCTTCCAAGACTTGTCTTTATTATCGAGCTATTCATATCACCCCCTTTAAAATCCAATTGATTCCATTTATGGTCCTGAGGAAAATTTTCTTTGGCATAAAGAGCACGACCCCTGGCGGGAGTGGAATAGGATACGAGACTTTTAAAGGTATCTTCTGTACGACCCAGATTCATATATTGTGCTACCGGACCCAAGCCATGAGTAGGGTAGAGGTTGCCGTTTCTTTTGGCATAATGGTAAGTGCGCCATGAACCTGTTCCGCGCTCAACCTCATTCATCTGTGTCCTTAAATCATGAATATATGCTGCCTCGCTATGCAATAGTTCACCAATGACTCCTTGTCTGCACATATTTAGAAATAGTAACTCGTCACGACCATAATTGACATTTTCCATCATCATACAGTGCTTTCTCGTCTTTTCTGATGTGTCTACAATCTTCCAGAGTTCTTCAATGCTAATAGCCAAGGGGACTTCAACGAAGGCATGGGCACCTTTATTCATCACTTCAATAGCCATAGGGGCATGATTAACCCAGTTTGTTGCAATAAAAACCATATCGGGTCGCACTTCTTCAAGCATCAATTTCCATTTATCTGAGTCCCCGTAATAGGTAGCAATATTTTGATGTCTTTGACCGTTGCCCATTTCAGTAACCACAGCAGCCAATTTAGTAGCAAGATCTTCAAACAAATCGCATATGGCCACTATTTGTGTGCCCGGAAGAGAGGCGGCAAACTGTAAATGAGCCGGTCCTCTGGCTCCAACCCCAATTACCGCAATTCTAACGGTCTCCAACTTCTGAGCGGCAAA
>NZ_JBATGR010000142.1:0-3701 GCF_049665975.1 Eudoraea sp. | reverse complement strand
AAGTAAGCATGGGGCTATACTTCTTTTTCCTATTTATTTAGGAATACCTATTGTGAAATCTAGATGCATTAAATAGTTATAGCGAAACTAGGTTAGTCTTATATACCTTGGTTTAGCGAAACCAATGTAATTCGTTTAATTGCCGGAACCTCTTCTTGATCAATTACCAATCATCCATTCACCATCGTTTTAAAGTTTCCGTATGTCAGGTTCCATTAAGCTTATCGTATTTACCAATGAAACCAAATTTGCTTCTCCTTAAACTATATTTTTTTATACAATAGCAGCTGAAACTAAATTCAAAACTTGTACCTCATCAACATAATATTGGAATAAAAAAGGCCGGTAGCATAATTCAAACTACCGACCTTTTGCAATCCTATTATATTCATTTATTGATAAACTCTTATATAATCCACTTCCATGGTGTCTTGGGTAAACGCACTATCAATAGCTCCACCAAGTGTACCTCCCATGGCGATGTTCATTATGAAAAAGAAATCAGCGTTAAACGGAGTTGCAGAAGAATTCACAAAACTGGTATGGATAAATTCATCATCGACCACGAACTTGATGCTGTCTGGAGTCCATTCCACCGTGTAATTATGAAACTCAGAAGTTGCTGTGGAAATGGGGATAGAACCAGTTACAGCAGTTCCACCAAAATTTCCTGGATAATGTAAAGCACTTGAAACAATATTGGCACTGTTTCCAACATGTTCCATAACATCTATTTCACCACAATCAGGCCATCCAACTGTATCGAAATTAGCGCCCAAGGCCCATAGTGCAGGCCATGTACCTCCACCAGAGGGGAGTTTAGCCCTAATCTCTACACGACCATATGTAAACTCATATAAGTTCTCTGATTTAATTCGTGCAGAAGTATAGGCACCTGCAGGACTCACTCCAAAATCGAAGAATACAACGATTCGATCAAAATTATATGCCGGAGCCATGCTAAAATCAAAAGTCAGAGTTTCCCAACTTTCAGACACGGTGGTATTCATGTCAACTTCAAAATTTTCATCGGCATTAGCAGAATTTTCAAGTTTTAGTTTCACAATCGCTCCCACTGTTGGAGACCAGGTTTTCATACTAATACTTGAATATGTTGTCAGATCCAATGGGGCGGACACATCAAAGTAAGATCCGGCCCAAGTTTCAGCGCCTAAAGGTTTGGTAGACTCTCCCACCATGGCAGATGTATTTGCACCAGAGGCATCAGGATTGGCCACAACCTGTGTCGATGCACCTCCAAAACCTGAAAAAGTTGGTGCAGTTCCTTCGAAATCATCAACTGACGAAGTGGCTCCGCCCGTGGCAACCAAAGTAATATCATCAAAATAGTGTACCGCGTCTTCTCCGCCCTCAGACTTGGCTGTAATTTTTAGCATTCCCCCTTCGACGACAACATTGCCGGGATCATCAGTATAGGTTTGCACCTCGTTATTTCCCCATCCTCCTGCACCAAGATCGTAGGTCCAATTGGAAGGATTAGGAGCACCGTCTACATCAAACTCATCTGACCATACCAAATTAGTATAAATGCTTTCAAGCTTTTCGTCTCCGCCTCCGGTTGCGGGTTCTGAAGAAAATCTATGATACCACGCCAAATCTGGATTGAGGGGGTCATATGTTCGCACATATAGTAAATCTTCACTTATGGATAGAATTTCATAGGTAGAAGACCCAACGTAATATCCCATAAACCCGTCATCGGAATAATCTATTTGCGTTCCTGTCGTTTCTGCCTCAGGTACATTGCCCTGGACGGATGATAGCGTAACTGTTTTGGTACCCGAAGTATCAAAATCATAACAAAAATCGTCGACCTCGGTACCTCCGACCACATCTTTGTGCGCGGAATTGAAAAAAGTCTGTCCCTTGTTATCGAGGGAATAAGATATTACGTCGCCATCGACTGAAAAGGTCAGTTCATCGTCACATAGGCAATCCGAATCAGGGCTACCACACTTTTCGAAAGCTTGGGCTGAATACCATTTGGCGTACCACCAATCTCCGTCGATTCCTTCCCGTGCAGGACCTACCCCGAGGTGTCCCGGTTCTGCCGCCGACAAATACCATGTTTTTGAATCATCGTTGGTCAGGTAAGAAATTATCTCGGCAAACTCCGACGCTTCCCCGTCAACATTTACTTCTATTTGAATTGTCTCCGAAACACTTAAGCCCCCAGAACCATTTGCGGTTACAGTAACACTATAGGTATTCTGTCCTCCCATATCATAGAACTTTACCACATTGCCTGTAAATGATTCTTGAGATGTACCATCTCCAAAAGCAAATGTAAATGAAGAGGTATTTGTAGCCTTTGCCTCGAACGTAACCTTTCCGGAACCATCATTACTAATTTCTGATGTAACTACAAGATTAGATGGGGTCAACAGCTCGGGAGTTTCCTCAGAACAACTCAATAAAATCAAAAAGAGTGTCGAAATAATGTAATTGATATTTTTCATATTATTCTTTTTTAAACTCGTTACGGCTTTGTTTCAGAAACAATCCTGGTCTTGAATCAAACATTGGAATATATTCTGCCATTAACGTACTTTTGCAATTTTGCAATATAATGGTTTTGTAAGGAAAATCCATATTAATTACACTTATTACATTATCCGGAGCCAGCCACAAATTGTGTTCGGCATCTTCATAGAGGGATAATAATGTATTGTTATTCAGGTCTTTTTCCTGTCTGGCTTTATTGTTTTCAATGCTTGAGTGCCTGTTGACCCAACGCTTTAAAAACAAAAAATCCAACCACTTTCGTGATTGGATTCTCTTGGTCGGGCTTGGCCAACGAAGTTCATCTTTGATGAACGTAGTTGGGGTGGCAGGAAGCTGCCAAATCCGTTCAAATATTTAAATATCAAATAGTTACACAGTTAATCCTTGCTGCGATTCACCGAATCGTTCACTAAATGCAAAAAGAACTATTTTAAGGCAAACTGTATTGCCGCTTTGTTACTATAAAGATACAATCAATATTTGATATCATGTGACAAAGTTTTGGTTCAAAAATAGTGTTCGTTAAGATACATCCTTTACAAAAGTTATAGATTAGGGTTTACACTAAATTAGTTTCTAACCTTACTGATTGTTCTTTAGTTTCATTTTCGTTTCAGCGAATGATTAGAGCTATTGGTCATACCCGTTGTTAGCCACTGGCTTTTATTAATCTAATTTTTCAAACTCGAATGGGATTTCCATTTCAGCATTGGAAACAGAGGCATTTATTTTATCTCCATTTTTCCAATATTTAATCTTGTTCGGAAAGTCAATCTCATTGTTTTCGCAAGTAAATTCATTTTCACTATGACTTATTCCATTAAATGTAATTGATTCAGCTTCTTCAGGTACTTTTACAATTATATTCCATCTATCATTTGATTTTATCAGTCGAATATCTTCTTGCTTAATTGTGTCACTGTTCTGCATTGTGAATCCAATTCCAGTATATTCAGTTTCACTTATTTTTTCCCAGTTTTCAAATGTTTCTTTTCCTTCTTCTTCATTCAGTCTTTTCCACTTACCTAATAACCAATCAAAACTTTCGGTTTGTTTAGTTAATTCAGTTGGATTTTCAGTCGACTTACTGTCCTCTTTTTTAGTTTGGTTGCAGGAAATAAATAAAATTCCAATCAATAAAATAATTATTTTTTTCATAATTTTTCTTTTATCAG
>NZ_JBATGR010000141.1:0-6520 GCF_049665975.1 Eudoraea sp. | reverse complement strand
GGTAACCAAAGCTAAACCTGATCCTGAGGTCTTTTTGATTGCTGCAAAAAAAATGGGTGTAGAACCAGTAAATTGTGTAGTTTTTGAGGATGCACTTGCAGGAATAGAAGCTGCAAATACAGCCGGCATGGAGAGTATAGGGATTGGAGACGTGAAAATATTGTCTGATGCTGACCATGGTTTTAACAACTTCACTGAAATAGATCTTGGGTTTTTAAATGATTTAATTTTGTTACTAAAGAGTAAAAATTAAAGTATTTATCCTGCAAATTATACTTATTTGCCTATTTTAATCAATTCTTAGAAAACGATTTAAACGCATTATAATATGAATAAAGAATATATCATAGCAGACGAATGGTCTATAATTGAAGAAGGATTTAAAAGGGAGAACGTAAAATCTTCCGAGAGCCTCTTTAGTATTGGAAATGGAGCCATGGGGCAACGGGCAAATTTTGAGGAACAGTATTCCGGACCCACTTTCCAGGGAAGCTATATTGCGGGAGTTTACTACCCGGATAAAACGAGGGTAGGTTGGTGGAAGAATGGCTACCCGGAGTATTTCGCCAAAGTCTTAAATGCACCAAACTGGATTGGGATCAACGTCTTTGTTGATGAAGAGCCTCTAGATCTTAATACTTGCACAAATGTTAAAGGCTTCAGGAGAGAACTC
This sequence comes from Eudoraea sp., assembly GCF_049665975.1. Taxonomy (GTDB): domain Bacteria; phylum Bacteroidota; class Bacteroidia; order Flavobacteriales; family Flavobacteriaceae; genus Eudoraea. The sequence continues at coordinate 5,847 of NZ_JBATGR010000141.1, read as the reverse complement.
AATATGAAGGAAGGTTGGTATAAAAGAAACTTCACGGCTACTTTGCCCAATGCTGTTAAGGTTGATGTTGAAGTAGTTCGGTTTTTAAGCCTGGAGTTTGATGAAGTAGGAGCTATAAAGTATAAAATTACACCGGTAGATAGAAGCGCGTCTATTCGCTTTGTCCCATATTTAGATAATAGTATTAGCAATGAGGACAGCAATTGGGACGATAAATTCTGGAACGTTACTAGAGTAAGTTCTGCGGGCAAACAAGCCTTTATAGAAGCTCATACCATGAAAACTCATTTTGAGATTTGCACTTTTATGGAATGCCATTTAACCTCAAATGGAACTGAAGTACCTGTTGATATTAAAGAAGAAGTTAAAGAATTATGGGTTGGGCATGAATATACTCATACGGCAAAACAAGGTGAAGCTGTCACTTTTTATAAGTATGGAGGGTATACCGTTTCCAGAGATCACAAGCCGGATGAATTGGTGAATGCCGCAAAAAATGCCCTCAATTCTGTTACTTCCATTGGGTTCGATAAATTAATGGAAAAGCAAATATCGACCTGGGCTAAAATTTGGGAGATGAGCGACATAAGTATTGAGGGAGATGTAAAAGCACAGCAGGGCATTAGATTTAACATATTTCACCTAAATCAAACTTATTTAGGCACGGATTCCAGACTAAATATTGGCCCAAAAGGATTTACAGGAGAGAAGTATGGAGGCAGTACCTATTGGGATACTGAAGCCTATTGTATCCCCTTTTATATGGCAACCAAAGATCACCTTGTGGCCAGGAATCTACTGCAATATAGATACAATCACCTGGAAAAGGCCATTGAGAATGCCAAGAAATTAGGTTTTGTTAATGGAGCAGCATTGTACCCTATGGTCACAATGAACGGGGAAGAATGCCATAATGAATGGGAGATTACTTTTGAAGAAATCCACCGTAATGGAGCCATTGCATTTGCCATATACAACTATTACCGATTTACAGGAGACTATTCTTATATTCCTGAAATGGGTCTCGAAGTATTAATAGGTATTTCTCGCTTCTGGGGTCAAAGGGCTACATTTTCAAAAAACAAAAACAAGTTTGTAATACTTGGAGTAACAGGACCTAACGAATACGAAAACAACGTAAATAATAATTGGTATACCAATTACCTTGCAAAATGGTGTATGGAATATACACTTGAACAGCTGCAAAAGATAAAAGATGGGTATAAAGAAGACTATACCAGGATCATTGGGCGCACTTCACTTACTCCGTCAGAGACTGATAAGTGGGAAGAGATTTCACAAAATTTGTACTTTCCTTTTTCAGACGAATTGGATATTTACCTCCAACAAGATGGATTTCTCGACAAAGAACTTATCACTGTAGAAGATCTGGATATTTCCCAAAGACCAATTAATCAAAAATGGAGTTGGGACAGGATTTTGCGTTCACCTTACATAAAACAGGCAGATACCTTGCAGGGGTTTTATTTATTTGAAGACCATTTCAGTATAGAAGAACTTGAAAGACACTTCGATTTCTATGAACCATTTACAGTCCATGAATCGTCCTTGTCGCCTTGTGTTCATAGCATTCAGGCTGCTAAATTGGGCAGGATGGAGCAGGCGTACCAGTTTTATTTACGTACTTCAAGACTGGATCTGGATGATTATAACAAAGAGGTTGAAGAAGGTCTACATATCACTTCAATGGCCGGAACATGGATGAGTATTGTAGAGGGGTTTGGAGGTATGCGAATGAAAGATGACAAGCTGTCTTTTGCACCTAAAATACCAAAGCAATGGAAATCGTATTCATTTAAAGTAAATTTCAGAAATCGTATCATTAAGGTTAAAATCACAGAACATCAGACTAGTTTTGAACATGATGGGACTGCTGAAATGACAATTCGGGTAAATGGTAAAAGAGTTGTTTTAAAACCATCTAAGGAAACCATTGAACAAAACACCTAAAAGATCCGTTTTGATCACTTTATAAAGATTGTATTTGACAAGAAATTAACCCATGATGAAAATTAGATGGTTAATAAAATCAATTGTTTTAACTGGTATGCTCTTTTTGATAGTATCTTTTTCATCCGCACAGATAGATAGAGTAGAGCCTCCTAATTGGTGGTTGGGATTCAAGAATACGAGATTACAGTTAATGATAAATGGTACTGGAATTGGCACAACTACCCCGTCAATATTATACAATGGAGTTAACCTGAAAGCCTTCCATAGGTCTGAAAGCCCCAATTATCTTTTCCTTGATATTTCGATTGCTGCGGATACTTCTCCGGGTCTAATGAAAATTTTATTCACCACCGAAGACGGAAATGAAATTTCCTATTTATATCCTTTAAAAATAAGAGAAAGACTATCTGAGGAATTTTTGGGCTTTGATTCTTCTGATGTTGTCTACTTAATAACTCCCGATCGTTTTGCGAATGGTGACCCTGAAATAAATATTATTCCAGGACTGCTTGAAAAAAACATCAGCAGGGAAGATGACTATGCTCGCCATGGAGGGGATATTCAGGGAATTATTAATCATTTAGATTATATAGCCTCCATGGGATTTACTGCCATATGGCCCACTCCTTTATTAATTAACGATATGCCCCAGTCTTCCTACCATGGGTATGCCATGACTGATTTTTACAAGGTGGATCCGCGTTTTGGGAATCTCGAGAACTATATAATGCTCTCAAAGAAAGCATCAGAATATGGATTAAAATTAATCATGGACCAGGTTGCCAATCATTGCGGGGCTAATCATTGGTGGATGTCAGATTTACCGTTTAAAGATTGGGTAAACTTTCAATCAGATTATGAGGAAGGAGCTGAAGCGAAAGTTACGAACCACCGACGTACAGTAAATCAGGATCTTTATGCATCAAAAGCAGATAAAGATCTGATGAATAATGGATGGTTTGTGCCGTCAATGCCGGATTTGAACCAAAATAATCCTTTTATGGCTAATTATATTATTCAGAATAGTATTTGGTGGATAGAGACTTTAAAACTTGGAGGTATCAGGCAGGATACCTATCCGTACCCCGATAAAGAATTTATGTCCAGATGGGCTGGTAGTATTATGCACGAATATCCAAAATTTAATATTGTTGGAGAGGAATGGACTTATAATCCACTTTTGGTGCGCTATTGGCAACAAGGGATAAGCAATTCAGATGGTTATGAATCTAACCTAAAAACAACAATGGATTTTCCCTTGCAGCGTACATTAATTGAAGCACTTAATGCGGAAGAGAATTGGGATTCAGGGTTGGGGAAATTATATGAAGGACTTGCCAATGATTTTGCATATCACGATCCCTCTTCGATTTTATTTTTTGGAGATAATCATGATATGGACCGTCTTTTTACACAGTTGAATGAAGATGTTGTAAAAACCAAAATGGCACTGGCATTTATAATCTTCGCTCCCCGCATACCCCAAATTTACTATGGTACGGAAGTTTTACTAAGTAATAGTGATAACCCCGGAGATCATGGTCTTATCCGGTCTGACTTTCCAGGAGGATGGGAAAACGATAGTGTTAACGCTGTTACAGGTGAGGGCCTTAAAAGGAAACAAAAAGAGATGCAGGAATTCACAAGAAAATTGCTGAACTATCGAAAAGGAAGTACGGCAATTCATACGGGAAAAACCACTCATTTTGCTCCAAAGGATGGGGTTTATGTCATCTTCAGGCAGAATAAGGATGAAATAGTAATGCTAATACTAAACAAAAACGAGATACCATATACCTTAAACCTTGCGCGTTTTAATGAAATGAATCTTATTGGGAATAAATTTAAAGATATACTTACCTCAGAAGAAGTTATTTTGAAAAAAGATTTGCAATTAAAAGATAACGGAGTAGTAATATTCAGCAAAAAATCCAATTAGTATGCAAAAGATTGTACTGGTTGTATTAAGTTGCTTTGTTATCATATTAGGGTGTGCTGGGGAAAAGGAACAGACAAATAATAAAAAAATGAAGAGCTCAAATCAATCAAATAAAAAAGTAGTATATCAGGTATTTACACGGTTATTTGGAAATACAACTACCACAAATAAGCCCTGGGGGACTATCCAGGAAAATGGGGTTGGTAAGTTTTCTGATTTTACTGATAAGGCTTTAATGGAGATCAAAGATCTTGGTATAACTCATATATGGTATACCGGGGTTCCCCATCATGCGGGGGTAACAGATTATACAAAATACAATATTTCTAATGATGACCCGGATGTCGTGAAAGGCAGAGCGGGATCTCCCTATGCAGTTAAAGATTATTACAACGTTAATCCCGATTTGGCCGTTGACCCGTTTAATCGTTTGGAGGAGTTTAAATCTTTGATAGAGCGAACGCACAATGCGGGGTTAAAACTTATAATAGATATAGTTCCAAATCATGTTGCACGAAAATACGAAGGCGGGTCAACCCCAAATGGGAAAGTGCCATTTGGGGCAAAGGACAATACTTCAATAGAATACCATAAGGATAACAATTATTATTATATAGTAGAAGAATCCTTTAAAGTACCGGTATGGCAAAATGGTTACTTACCTCTTGGAGGTGAAAAACACCCTTTGGCAGATGGTAAATTTGATGAGAATCCGGCAAAATGGACTGGGAATGGTTCACGTATGGCACAGCCCGATTTTAACGATTGGTATGAAACTGTGAAAATTAATTATGGGGTGCGACCCGATGGATCTTATGATTTTGAAACTTTACCTGATGAATATGCTCAAAAGGACTACAAGGCCCATTACGCTTTTTGGTCTGTTAAAGATATTCCCGATTCATGGAGAAAATTTAAAGATATTGCCTTGTATTGGTTAGAAATGGGGGTGGATGGATTCCGTTTTGATATGGCTGAAATGGTACCTGTAGAATTCTGGAGCTATATGAACTCTAATATTAAAATGAAAAATCCGGATGCTTTTCTATTGGCGGAGGTTTATAATCCGGATTTATACCGCACATATATTCATAAAGGCAAAATGGACTACCTATATGACAAGGTGGAATTCTATGATAGCCTTAAGCACATTATGCAGGGTCATGGATGGACCGACCATATACCGGTAGTACAAAAAGGAATGCAGGATATTGAACATCAGATGCTGCATTTTCTTGAAAATCATGATGAGCAACGAATTGCGAGTCCTGATTTTGCAGGTAGTGCGGTAAAGGGGAAGCCTGCCATGGTAGTATCGGCTACTATAAGTACTTCTCCAACGATGATCTATTTTGGGCAGGAAGTTGGTGAACCGGGTAAAGAATATGCCGGTTTTGGTAGTCCCACCCGAACATCTATATTTGATTATATAGGAGTGCCACATCATCAGAGGTGGGTAAACAATAAAAAATTTGATGGAGGACAATTACTGCCTGAGGAAAAAGAACTTCGGGACTTTTACAAACGCTTGCTCAATTTTACCATTGGTAGCGAGGCATTAATGGGCAAGTATGCAGATATTCATTATTACAATCGTGATCATACTGAAAATTACAATTACAGAGTATTGTCTTATGTGCGATGGTCTCAAAATGAAAAATTAGTTATACTAGCAAATTTTGATGCTAATGAGTCCTATTCTTTTGAATTAAAAATTCCAAATGAAATAATTAAAGTATGGGGCTTAAAAGAAGGTTCTTTTAAGATGACGGATGCGCTCTATGGTGAAACATTAAAAGAGCTGAAGGTTGGTGATGGAATAGGTAGATTAAATGTGGAGATTGATCCGTTAGAGTCATTTATCTTAAAACTTTCCGATTAAATTATTTGAAAAAAGCTGAACCCTGGCTCAAATTATCTCTTTTAGGATATAC
>NZ_JBATGR010000140.1:0-1677 GCF_049665975.1 Eudoraea sp. | reverse complement strand
GGAGTGATCTTGACTTCGAAGCCAACCTAATAGAAAGCATTGGGGTAGATTGGCCCGTACGTTATAAGGATATCGCTCCATGGTATGACAAAGTAGAAGAATTTATAGGGGTTAGTGGGGAAAAACTCGGTTTAAGCTATCTCCCCGATGGTAAGTTTCATCCTCCAATGGATCTTATGTGCCCGGAAGAAGACTTAAAAAATATTTTATCTGAGAAGTTCGATGATGGCAGGTTACTCACTATTGGGCGTGTGGCGAATATTACTGATAAAGAGGGCAATATAGAAGGAAGAACTCCCTGTCAGTTTAGAAACAGATGCTGGCGAGGATGCCCTTTCGGAGGCTATTTCAGTAGTAACTCTTCTACACTTCCCGCCGCAGAAAGAACTGGAAACATGACCCTGCGACCAAATTCTATCGTGCATGAAATTATTTATGACGATAATACCAAAAGAGCAACAGGAGTCAGGGTTATTGACAGGGAGAGTCATGAAAATTTTGAATTTGAAGCAAAAGTGATCTTCTTATGTGCCTCTTCAATGGCCTCCGTGGGGATTCTTCTGCAATCCAAATCAGAACGTTTTCCAAATGGCATAGGTAATAATCATGACCAATTGGGCAGAAATATAATGGACCATCACTATCAATTAGGGGCTTCTGCCAAAGTAGAAGGACATTTGGATAAATATTATAAAGGCAGGCGTCCAAATGGATTTTATATTCCCCGGTTTGTAAATATGGATTCAAAGACCTCAAAGAAAGAATACCTAAGGGGTTTTGGTTACCAGGGAGGAGCCAGCAGAGAGGATTGGACCGATTCAGTAGCAGAACTCCGTTATGGAAAAAACTTAAAAGAGGCTGTATTAAAACCAGGAAGCTGGCAAATTGGCGCTACCGGATTTGGCGAAATGCTACCCTACCATGACAATAGAGTTACCCTGAGTGCAACTGAAAAAGACCAATGGGGTCTACCACAGTTAGACTTTGATGTTGAATTTAAAGAAAATGAATATAAAATGCGGGAAGATATTATCAGACAAATTACAGAAATGTTTACCGCCGCCGGATTTAAAGACATAGAACCCTATGAAAGAGCTACCGGTCCTGGTCTTGGCATTCATGAAATGGGAGGAGCACGAATGGGTTGGAACCCCAGGACTTCTGTGGTAAACCAACATAATCAGGTTCATGATGTACCTAATATATATATAACAGACGGGGCCTTTATGACATCTGCGAGTTGTGTTAATCCATCCCTTACCTATATGGCTTTTACGGCCAGGGCAGCCCTTCATGCTTCAAAAGAGATTAATACAGGTAAATTTTCCTAAACCAAAAGTGTATATTTTATGAAAAATGCATCAGCTAGAAATTTGTGGGGAGACTATTTAGACAATCACCTGGAATATGCCTTTTCACACGAACCCAAGGTTACACAAATTGGTGAAAATGAAAAGGAAGTAAAAGAAACGCTCAATTTAATCTTGTCAGGAAAAAAAAGAGCAACTTCTCATTCCTTATTAGGACTCCAGTATAGAAAGGAACCGCTTCCCAGGATTGGAGATTTTACTGTTCTGACAGATTGGAAAGGAGATGCCAAATGTATATTAAGAACAGTGGCTGTTCGCCTTAAACCATTCTTTAGTATAAGGGAATCTTATTCTAAAATTGAAGGGG
>NZ_JBATGR010000139.1:0-9280 GCF_049665975.1 Eudoraea sp. | reverse complement strand
CCCATATTCAGTAATCATTTGCTTTTTCATAGTATGGTACCCTGAATGTGATTTAAGCCCGGGATATACGACCCTGAGACCATCTTTCTCAAACTTTTGGGCCAGGTATAGTGCATTTTCGCTGTGTTTTTTCATCCTTATATGAAGTGTTCTCATATTTTTTAGAATAAAAGATGCCCGGAGGCTATCAAGAGTACTACCCAGAAGCATCCCGGCTCCATCATGCACATCCTTAAGGCTGAGACAAAACTCCTTCGTCCCACAAACTGCCCCGGCAACACTATCACTGGTTCCATTTATGAATTTAGTAAGACTATGGATAACTATCTCTGCTCCTAATTTTCCCGGTGCAATTGATAATGGTGAAAAAGTATTGTCTACAACCAGAGGAATATTATACTTTTTGGCTAATTTGGATAATGCTTTTATATCAGCTACTTCCAATAAAGGGTTACTAATAGATTCACAAAATATCATTTTTGTATTAGGTGTAATTGCCTTCTCTACAAGTTCTGTTTTAGTTATGTCTACAAATGAAGTACTAATATTGAATTTCCTTAGAAAATTTTTCATAAAAGCATAAGTTCCTCCATAAATAGTTCTGCTGCTAACAATGTGGTCTGCCGAATTACACAATTGAAGGATCACTGCTGTAATTGCACCCATGCCACTTGCCGCGACATTTGCTGTTTCTGTTCCTTCGAGAGCTGCAAGAGCTTCTCCTAAATACAGATTGGAAGGGGAGGAGTGCCTGCTATATAAGTAACAACCTTCTGTATTCCCTTCAAAAGTATCGAACATTGTTTTTGCGGATAGGAAGGTGTAAGTAGATGAATCGGATATAGACGGATTAACACCCCCGAATTCACCAAAATTGTGTAATTCCTGAATTTTATCTGTCGCGTTATGTTTCATAGGAGCATAAATTTTGTAATATAAAATTATTGAAATATAGATTAAAAAACAATATTAATTCAATATAACAGAAAATAAAACTATATTTATCACTGTAAATAGATTATATATTTATTTTTATACAGTTATAGCAGTTTTTGATGTAAATAAATCATGATTAAAATAGACGCAAAGGACAGGGAATTATTGGTGCTCCTGCAAGAGGATAGTAAATGGACCACCAAGGAATATGCAAACCGACTTGGACTTTCAACCACGGCGGTATATGAACGGATAAAACGGTTGGAAAAAACTGGTGTGATTACCAGGTATGTGGCATTGGTTGATAAGAATAAGGTAAACAAAGCTTTTATGGTACTCTGTCATGTTAAACTGATTCAGCATATTAAAGATAATGTACTGCAGTTTGAACGGGAAGTAGTTCAGCTGGAAGAAGTTTCGGAATGCCATCACATTAGCGGTGATTATGATTATATCCTTAAAGTTAACGTAAGTGATATGGAGTCTTACAGAGAGTTTATGGTGACCAAGTTGACTGCGATAAAAAATATAGGAAGCACCCAGAGTTCTTTTGTTATTAATGAAGTGAAATACAGCACCGCCATACACTTTTAATTAATCTTGTAGTTTGGGTTTTCTTCAGGTCTGATTCTCTTATGTCCTAATCAAAAACATTTGTACTTTTGTGATCTGATTTTCTTAATATCCCAATATAAAACGAATCTTTTACTTTAAAAATAAAGACTATGAATCAATATGATGTGGCCGTTATAGGCTCTGGACCAGGTGGGTATGTTGCTGCCATCAGATGCGCGCAATTGGGTATGAAAACTGCCATAATCGAGAAATATTCAACTTTGGGAGGAACCTGTCTTAATGTGGGTTGTATTCCTTCCAAAGCACTTTTAGATTCCAGCCATCATTATGAAGATGCGATAAAACATTTTGAAGAACACGGCATAGAAATCCCGGGTGATATTAAGATAAACCTTGAAAAGATGATAAGTCGTAAGCAGGCTGTAGTAGACCAAACCACCAAGGGGATTCAGTTTTTGATGGATAAAAATAAAATTGATGTTTATGAGGGCATAGGAAGTTTTAAGGACGCTACCCATATCACAATAGCACAAACTAAGGGAAAATCACAGATACTGGAAGCCAAAAATATAATTATTGCAACGGGCTCCAAACCCTCTTCACTTCCTTTTATAAAGCTGGATAAGGAACGTGTTATTACTTCTACAGAAGCCTTAAAATTAAAGGAAATCCCTGCGCACATGATCATTATTGGTGGTGGGGTGATTGGATTAGAATTAGGTCAGGTATATAAGCGCCTGGGTTCTGAAGTTACCGTTGTGGAGTATATGGATAGAATTATCCCCGGTATGGATGGAGGACTTTCCAAAGAACTTATGAGGGTTTTAAAAAAGCAAAAAGTAAAATTTTTACTTTCTCATAAAGTTACATCTGTAGAACGCAAAAGCAAGGAGGTAATCATTAAAGCTGATAATAAAAAAGGAGAGGAAGTCATCTTAAAAGGTGATTATTGCCTGGTATCCGTAGGTAGAAGGCCTTATACCGATGGTTTAAATGCGGAGGCCGCAGGTGTGGCATTGGATGATATGGGCAGGGTAGCAGTGAACAACAATTTACAGACCAATATCCCTAATATATATGCTATTGGTGATGTGGTTAAAGGCGCAATGCTTGCGCATAAAGCGGAGGAGGAAGGTACCATGGTCGCAGAGATTATTGCCGGTCAAAAGCCGCATATAGATTATAATTTAATTCCCGGAGTTGTATATACCTGGCCGGAAGTAGCATCGGTTGGAAAAACAGAAGAAGAATTAAAAGAAGCTGGTGTGGAATATAAATCGGGTCAATTTCCAATGCGTGCTTTGGGACGATCCAGAGCTAGCATGGATATCGATGGTTTTGTTAAAATTCTTGCAGATAAGAAAACAGATGAAGTCCTTGGAGTACACATGATAGGTGCCCGTTGTGCCGATCTGATTGCCGAAGCAGTCACTGCTATGGAATTCAGAGCTTCAGCCGAGGATATTTCGCGTATGAGTCATGCACATCCAACTTATGCCGAAGCAGTAAAAGAAGCTGCTCTGGCCGCTACTGACGACAGAGCTTTGCATATTTAATCGGGTGAATTATTTCTAAGAAGTTTAAGGTTTACTAAAATTATTATGATTTGGAATTGTTGGTAGTCAATTTCAGCTCTTTACCAATCCTATGCTTCTAAGTATCCTGTAAATCCCTATTTTTAATATTCTTTGCGAATATAAGGCCCATGGCTCCAGTTTATTTCTAAGATCCATAAGCGCAGCACTAATACCTTGTTTGATATGATCTTCATTCCTGGCATAATACAGGGACAAAAAGGAGCATACGAACATAAAGGCGATGGCCGTTGGAATCAATATTGCTGGTGGCAAGGACTGATAAAAGAATTGATACAATCCAAGTCCGGTAAAACTTCCATACAGAATAACAAAATGAATAACATAGATGGATAATGTATTCTGCCCTATTTTTAATATAGCCCTGCTTGTTATAAACTGGCGTAATAGCATAAAGACAGCAAAGGCAATAAGTACGTCTCCCAATCTGATAAAAAGGTAATTATTTGCGGCAATAGCTTCGAACAACTGTATCCCGGTTATTGATGAGACTGCTATAAACAGATCTGATGAGAAAAAGATTAGGAATATACCTGTAAGTGCAGCAACGGAAATAGCTGTGGGATAAAGAGATTGAGAATTTTTATAATGGATAAACAGATAGGAGAAAAAGCCTCCGATAGCAGTATATCCAAACCAGGGTATTATGGTAAACACAGAACCATTTGTTTTGGTAAAATAATTGGCCAAAGCATCCGGCAGTATCTGAAAAGTCCAATTGGAATATATTGGCTCGAAACTAAAAAGCAAACAGCTTATAGTAAGTAATAATAAAGGGAAGACGTATTTTTTTTGCTTACTGGTGAGCAAATACAAACCAATAATTCCCAAAATCGACAAGCCTATTATATGCAAAACGTCAACCAGGAAGAAAGAAGGATACATTTCGCCCATAAACAATCCAAACAGATTCAAACGGAGAAGATACCCAATGAACAATAGTTGAATACCACGTTTAATCCCTTTTTTTATTCTTGGATTATTAAATCCTTTCTCTGGTATACGAATTAGCAGATAGGTGAAAATAAAGCCTGAAACTGTAAAAAATACAGGCGCTGTAATTCCTCTGAAATAGCTCCAAACACTAAATATAACACTGTTCGGATCCCTAAAAGAATTTTCCAGCAGGCCATCCACAAAATGCCCTTGCAGCATCATAAGGATTGCCCAGGCTCTCATGGCATCTATAAAAAATAGTCTTGCAGTTTTACTTTTCATACCTAACAACTATCCTATATACTTGTTTAACAGCATGTTTGGATGTTCAAAAATGCAAAATTAGATAAATAACTCGCAATTAAAGCTTATTTACGGTATTTTCGTCAACTTAAAAATCTTACTTATGTCAACAATATTAGCTTTAGCCGGTAGCAATTCCTCAACATCAATAAACTTCAAATTAGTGCAACATACCGCAGGTTTAATTGTCAATAAGGAAGTACAGGTTATAAATATGGCTAATTATCCGTTTCCACTGTTTAGTGAGGATACTGAACGTGAAATGGGTTTTTCCAATTCACTGGTAGAACTGCGAGACGATATTATGAAAGCAAATGGGGTGATTCTTTCAGTAAATGAACACAACAGTAATCCTTCTGCATATTTTAAAAATGTATTGGATTGGCTTTCACGTCTGGAAAGAAAATTTTTAGAAGATACCGAAGTACTACTTATGGCAACTTCCCCCGGTAAGCGCGGCGCACAGGGATCCCTCGAAATTGTTGAAAAATTATTACCCAGATTTGGGGCAAATATCAGCGCTACATTTTCACTGCCCTCTTTTTATGAAAATTTTGATACTGAGAAAGGCATCACAGATAGTGCACTTGCGAAAGAACATCAAATGGCCCTGACTGAATTTTTATCTAAAATCTAAAAACCAGCAGTTAACAGTTTCATTTCGGATTAAGGATATTTCCATTCTTGAAGCCGATCTTTCATAGTTATCGTGAAAAGATTGGTGGCGGTTACAACTTTGACTAATTTTGTAAGGTGTTAAACCAGTTTAAAGAACATATTGCAGTAAACTTTCCTGAGCTCCTTGAAAACCACTTTTTAGTTGCCTGCAGCGGGGGTGTTGATAGTGTAGTATTAGCCCATCTCTGTGCATTGAATAAAATGGACTTCTCCATTGCTCACTGTAACTTTCAATTACGCGGCTCTGAAAGTAACATGGATGCCTTTTTTGTAGAAGATTTAGCCAGGAAAATTGGAAAAAAAATATATATAAAAGATTTTGATACAATTAGTTATATAAATAAGAATAAAGTATCACTTCAAATGGCAGCAAGAGAATTACGATACCGTTGGTTTGAAGAATTGATGAAAATAAACAAAATTAAAACCCTGGTGACAGCACATCAGGCAGATGATAATTTGGAGACTTTTATTATCAATTTATCGAGGGGTACCGGAATTAAAGGACTTACTGGTATTCCTGTCAAAACTTCCAGTATAAGTCGGCCGTTATTAAACTTTTCCAGGGCACAGATCATGCAATATGCCGAAATTAAAAATTTAAGTTGGCGCGAGGACAAAAGCAATCTTGAAACCAAGTATTTAAGAAACAAAATCAGATATGGTGTTATTCCCAAATTAAAGGAATTACACCCGGGTTTTCTGGGTAATTTTGAAGCTACACTGTCAAACCTTCAAGGCAGCACCGCTCTTTTGAAGAACTATCTGTCTGAATTAAAACAAAATCTTTTTCAACAACAGGAAGAGATTATTAAAATTCCCATAAATTCTCTTTCAAAATTAGAACCCATTAAGGTTTATATGTATGAGTTGTTTCATGAATATGGTTTTAAAGAATGGAATGATGTTGTTGGGCTTTTAAGCGCTTTAAGTGGAAAGGAAGTCCGTTCAAGTACCCATCGGCTTATTAAAGACCGGGAGTATCTTTTATTACAGCCGATTCATCCTTCTGGAGTTGAAGGATTGGTTGATAAATTTGTTTATCATACGATTCCGGATACTATTACGGTACCATTACGTATAAAGATTGAGGAGGTAAAGGCAATGGGTGAAACCTCCAATAAGATACTATATGTTGATAAAGAAACGTTAAACCATAAACTAAGCATAAAAAAAAGGGAAAAAGGAGATTACTTTTACCCTTTTGGAATGAGTGGGAAAAAAAAGGTCTCAAAGTTTTACAAAGATGAAAAACTAGATCTTATCTCCAAGGAAAAACAATGGCTTTTGTGCTCAGGAGATGCCATAGTATGGGTTATTGGCAGAAGAGGGGATGATCGTTTTAAAGTGACACCCACAACTAAATATATTTTAAAATTTACTATAACAGAATGAGAATAGTATTAACATTTCTTGTTTTATTAATCAGCCTTAATCCCGGTTTTGGGCAGGGGGAAGAAGACCCTGTAATTTGGTCGCATGATGTTAAAAAGCTGACAGAAAACGAGTATGAACTTATTTTCAAAGCTGAAATAGCCGACGACTGGCATATTTTTTCTCAGTTTACAGATGAGAATGGTTCTTTACCCAGTGAATTCACTTTTCTCAAGAGCGGTGAAGATTATGAATTGGTGGGAACAACCACAGAAAGTGAAACTATAAAAGAGTACAGTGATATTTTTGAAGTAGACGAGACATTTTTTATAAAAAATGCAGTCTTTACACAACGAATAAAGTTACTAAATACTGCTCTTTCCCAAATAGATGTAGAGCTTTTCTATCAGGTGTGTAAGGAAGTATGTATTACCAAAGATTATACTTTCAGGATATCTCTGAGTGGAGGTGCCGTAGTAGTTAAAGAAGAAATCCTTGATGACAGAGACCTGGCCCTTAGTTCTGCATTAAAACTCGACTTAAAAAATAAAGAAAGACTTAAAACTAAGGATGATGCCAACCTGAAAAAAGGTTCTAATTTGTGGATTGTATTTGGTCTGGGGTTTTTAGGCGGCCTTATTGCCTTATTGACGCCTTGTGTATTTCCAATGATCCCGTTAACGGTTTCCTATTTTACGAAACATACCAAAAATAAATCCACAGGTATTTTTGAGGCTTCTTTATACGGATTTTATATTGTCTTAATTTATTTTTTACTTAGCCTGCCCTTTCATTTATTTGATTCGGTAGATCCGCAAATACTAAATACAATAGCTACAAATATCTGGCTCAATGTTGCCTTTTTTATAGTGTTTGTATTTTTTGCATTCTCTTTTTTCGGTTATTATGAATTAACATTACCCAGTTCATGGTCCACTAAAATGGACAATGCATCTTCTAAGGTAGGAGGAGGATTAGGAATATTTTTTATGGCACTAACGCTGGCTATTGTATCTTTTTCCTGTACCGGACCAATTTTAGGAGGCCTTTTAGGAAGTACTACTTTGGCCGAAGGCGATGTGGCCAATAACCTTTCGGCCGGTATGTTGGGATTTGGAGTTGCCCTTGCCTTACCTTTTGCGTTGTTTGCGTTATTTCCTGCATGGTTAAATTCATTACCCAAGTCTGGTGGATGGATGGATACGGTAAAAGTATTTCTTGGATTTCTTGAATTGGCCCTGGCCTTTAAATTTTTATCAAATGCAGACCTTGTTGGGAATTGGGGGTTCCTTAAGAGAGAAATTTTCCTGGGGATCTGGATATTGCTTTTTGTTTTATTGGTTTTATACCTATTTGGAATATTCAGATTTAAGCATGAAGGGCCAAAACAAAAGTTATCTAAAACCAGAATTGGAGTAGGCGTTTTAACTGCTGCGTTTACCGTCTATTTAATACTCGGTGCTTTTAATATTACCAACCTTAAATTATTAAGCGGATTTCCACCTCCGGATTTTTATTCCGTAGTTAATAAAGAAAGTAATTGCCCTCTTGGACTTAACTGCTTTAAGGATTTTGAAGAGGGGATAGCTTATGCTAAAAAAGAAAAGAAGCCCGTATTACTCGATTTTACGGGATGGGCCTGTGTAAACTGCAGAAAAATGGAAGAAAACGTCTGGAGCGAACCCGATATTTATGAAATGCTAAAAGAGTATTATGTGCTGATTTCCTTATATATAGACGACCGAAAATCATTGCCGGAAAATGAAATATTTGATTATAAATTCGATTCTGGACGGGTAAAAAACATTGAAACAGTAGGGGAAAAATGGGGTACTTTTCAAACCCTAAACTTTGGTGCAGCATCACAGCCCTATTACGTTTTACTTTCTCCGGATCTGCACGTCTTAAATTCTTCAATTCAAAATGCTAATAGCGAAACCTATGAGAGTTGGTTGAAAGAAGGTCTGAAAAACTTTAATGAGCTCAATAAAGGTGAATTTACAGGCATAGTTCAATAAAACGGCTATACTATCCGCTTCAGAATATGTAGCTCAATGTCCTATTGTGATTTTTATAATCTTTGAGTTCAAATCATAAAAGTTGTATCAAAAAAAGGCCCCTTATAACTCAAGTGGCTCCCTATTTTTCTATCTTTAAATCCCAAAACCGTTGTTGTGAAGAAAATTAAAAATCCCCTCCTTATACTATTGGCACTATTTGGACTTTTATCTTTTGCCGCTTTCATCTTCATACAAACCCTGAAACCCGACTATGAAGGTGAAAAACAATTATTAAATCTGTCTGATGAGGTATCTGTCTACTATGATTCCTATGGTATTCCCCACATTTATGGTGAAAATGAAGAGGATGCAATTAGAACACTTGGATACGTGCATGCCCAGGACAGACTTTGGCAAATGGAATTGTTGAGAAGGGTGGCCAGCGGTGGGTTATCAGAGGTTTTTGGTTCTAAATTACTATCTACAGATAAATTTTTTCTTTCCCTGGGTATTGATGAGGCATCTGCTAAAACTATCGAACAGCGGGAACCTACGAATAGAACAATACGACTTACCGAGGCGTATTTGGATGGGATAAACCAATTTATAGAAAATGGACCTACGCCGGTTGAGTTTTATCTGACGGGTATTGAGAAGCAACTTTTTGGCCTAAAAGATGTTTATAATTCTATTGGTTATATGGCATTTAGTTTTGCGATGGCTCAAAAAACGGATCCATTGCTAACAGTGATCACGAATAAATTAGGACCTGAATATCTTAAAGATTTGGAAATTGATGTGGATAAGAATACAGAATGGATCAAGAATTATAAGTCTGCGCCTGAGGATTCAAAAGAAGCTCAAATAGTTGCTTCCATTTCA
>NZ_JBATGR010000138.1:0-4025 GCF_049665975.1 Eudoraea sp. | reverse complement strand
TGTAGCTATCTTAAATGAATATTCTTGGGCTAGGTTTACTATAGACGGACACACTGATAGTGTAGGAAGTGAAGCATTAAACCAAAAACTTTCTGAAGAAAGAGCCTATTCAGTTATGAATTACTTAATTGAAAATGGGGTTGCTTCCAGCAGATTAGAAGCTACTGGTTATGGTGAAGACAGACCATTAGCAGACAACGGTACCGCTTCCGGAAGGAAAACGAATCGTAGAGTTGAAATTAATTTGATAAAACAATAAATAGGGTTTAGAAACCTAATATATTAGAAAAAAGCTCCGCAAGTGCGGGGCTTTTTTTATTTTTAAATATGCAAAGTTTTTTAAATCAGATTGCAGAAGAATTATGGGAAAAGAATGATTCTTTTGATAATCTTATTTTTATTCTTCCCGGTAAACGTGCAGGAACCTTTCTTAAAAACAGTATCTCCAAAATTGTTGGTAAAACCATTTTTGCTCCTGAAATCCATAGCATTGAATCCTTTGTTGAAATGATTTCGGGTCTTTCCTATGCAACCAATACACAACAATTATTTGAACTATATAATGCCTATTTAAATACGGGCAATGACGAAAAGGAAAGTTTTTATTCTTTTTCCAAATGGGGTCAAATTCTATTACAGGATTTCAACGAAATTGACAGGTATCTGGTACCGACCGATAAGCTTTTTTCATACCTATCAGTTGTACAGGAAATGAACCAATGGCATTTGAAACCCAATAAAACACAATTAATAGAAGATTATCTAAGCTTTTGGAATAATCTTGAAGAATTACACGCTGACTTCAGTAAAAATCTTTTAGAAAACGGATTGGGCCATCAGGGATTGGTTTATAAGGAAACATGTAATAATTTATCTGATTACATTAAT
This sequence comes from Eudoraea sp., assembly GCF_049665975.1. GTDB lineage: Bacteria > Bacteroidota > Bacteroidia > Flavobacteriales > Flavobacteriaceae > Eudoraea. The sequence continues at coordinate 3,137 of NZ_JBATGR010000138.1, read as the reverse complement.
GACACCAAAAATAAAAAGCACATTTTTGTTGGATTTAATGCTTTAAACAAAGCTGAGACTTATATTATTAAGGAATTTTTAAAAGAAGGTAAAGCTGACATTTTTTGGGATATAGACACCTGCTTTCTGAAAGATAAAATTCATGATGCGGGGTTTTTTATTCGACAATACCAAAAGGAATGGAGCTATTTTAAAGACCATCCCTTAAAAGGATTAAGTGAGTATTATGGCACAACAAAAAATATCCAAATTACCGGCGTCCCTAAAAAAGTATCCCAGGCAAAGTACGTTGGGAATTTGATTTCAAATCTCAATAAAAAGGATCCGAAACAAATTAGGAGTACTGCCGTTATATTGGGAGATGAAACGCTGCTCAATCCTATATTAAACTCTATTCCGGCTGAAATAAATAGGGTAAATATCACCATGGGGTATCCCTTAGATAAAACTCCCATTGCTGGTATGTTTACACGGCTCTTCGATCTTTATATTCAATTAGATTCACGCGGTTGGTTTTATAAGAACTTGGTCTCTTTTTTGGTTCATCCATATGTTCAGAAAATACTTACCAAAGATCATCTTAATACAATTGCGCGAATAAAAACAGAAATTAACAAGCGTAATTGGATCTATATAACCCCTTCAAAATTGGAATCTTTGTTTCCTGACTCTAATGAAGGGTTAACGCTGCTGTTTTCAGATGAAAATGTGGACCCTTCAGTTTTTCTCAATAAGGTTATTGGAATTATTGAGCTACTAAAGGTTAAATTTCAATTACTCGAAAACAATTTAGAACTAGAGTATTTATATAAGTTTTATACCCTGTTTAATGAGTTAAAATTGCTTTCTGCAAAATATCCCTTTTTAAAAGATCTAAGGGCTTTACAAAGTATATTCAAGGAACTTTTATCCACTGAGAAGGTAAACTTTAGAGGCGAACCTCTTGAAGGGTTACAAATCATGGGGATGTTGGAAAGTAGAAACCTCGATTTCGAAACAGTCATAATTACATCTGTAAATGAAGGTATCCTCCCGGCAGGAAAGACCAATAACTCATTTATTCCTTTCGATATAAAAAGAGAATTTGGTTTGCCAGTTTACAAAGAGAAAGATGCAGTCTATACATATCATTTTTACAGGTTATTACAACGAGCTAAGAACATCTATCTAATCTATAACACTGAAGCCGATGTCATTGAGGGAGGTGAAAAAAGCAGGTTTATTTCACAATTACTTACAGATGAAAATCACTTGGAAAATATAGTAACGAAAATTGCGGTTCCCAGGATAAACTCAATAGTTAATTCTCCCGTTTCTATTCAAAAGGATAGGGATATAACGAATAAAATAAGTGCCGTCTTAAAAAAAGGTCTTTCTCCCTCTTCGCTCACAAACTATATTAAAAATCCTATTAATTTTTACAAACAAAAGATTTTAAAATTGGAAGAAGCTCTTGAAGTAGAAGAAACCATTGCTTCAAACACTTTTGGGACAATTTTACATAAGGCAATGGAAATTCTGTATGATCCATTTCTGGGTTCTTTTCTGACTGAAGGAGGATTATTAGAACAAAAACAAAAAATAAGAGCTGTTGTTGAAAATGAACTTTTGAAAATTTATACAGCAGAAGATATTTCAAGAGGTAAAAATCTCATTGCCTTCAATGTCATTATGGCTTATATAAATAGCTTCATTTTAAAGGAAATTCAAGACATTAAACATCATAACATAAAAATATTAGCATTGGAAAATGAACTTTCAGTCAGAATCGATGTTCCGGGGATAGACACTCCTGTTACGTTAAAAGGGACATTAGACAGAGTTGATGAAAAAGATGGTATGCTTAGGATACTTGATTATAAGACCGGCAGTGTTCTCAAATCTAATGTTGAAGTAGTTTTATGGGATGAAATCATTGAAAATTACGATCGTAGCAAAGCATTTCAGTTGCTTTGTTATTCGTTCATGTATCAAATTATTAATCCCATTGAAAAAATGAATGCCGGAATTATTTCCTTTAAGAATTTGGGTTCCGGGCCATTCTATTTTTCAACAAAAAATAGCAGGAATACCTCAAATAAGGATTTAAATATTACTAAAGAAACCCTTGACCTATTTAGGGAACAATTAATTAAATTAATTCAGGAAATTGCAAATCCGGACGTCCCATTTATGGCTAAAGAAGACTAATCACTATTTTTTATCTGGCCTGCTGGGTCTCACTTCGATCTTACTGGGAAGCGTTCTCGGATGCATTTTTAGCAGATCAATCACCAGCTCTCCTATATCCTCCGGTTGTATTTTCCAGGCATCTTTTTGGGTAGGTTCGTTATTATTGAAATGTGTAGCTACAGAACCGGGCATTATAGTAGATACTTTAATATCATATTTACGGAGATCCAACATCGCCGCCTGGGTAAAACCAACAACACCAAACTTTGTGGCATTGTAACCCGCCGCTGTCGGGAAAAAATTAGTCCCTGCCAAACTGGCAAGAGTTATATAGTATCCTTTTGAGTCCTTTAGAGCCTCTACGGAAGCCTTTAAAGTATGAAATACTCCGTTAAGGTTGGTGTCAATCATTTGATGCCAGTCGTTTTCGGATAATTCATCAACCGGAGCAAAATATCCAAGTCCGGCGTTAGCCAGAACCACATCAAGTTTTCCCCATTTTTGAATAATTTGGGCTACAGCCTTATGTTCATTATCAAGATTTGTAACATCACTCACAAGAGCCATTACATTTGGTCCAGAACCTAAGTGCTGTACAGCTGCATCCAGGCTTGATTTGTTTCTGCCGCTTATTGCAACCTTACACCCCGCGTCCATTAATTTCCTCGCTACTCCTAGTCCAATCCCTTTTGAACCGCCCGTGATATAGGCAACTTTACCTGCTAAATCCATCATATCAATTAATATTTTTGTCGTTAATTTTCTTTGATTTCTTTAATATTAATAAAGCCCGATATACTAAATCAAAAAACCCTCTTACAGTAGTTGAAGGAGGGTTTTTGTGGAGAATACCGGAGTCGAACCGGTGACCTCTTGCATGCCATGCAAGCGCTCTAGCCAGCTGAGCTAATCCCCCGTATTTAAGGAAGGTCAAAGGAACTACTTTTTGAATAAGTTTCAAAATT
>NZ_JBATGR010000137.1:0-3754 GCF_049665975.1 Eudoraea sp. | reverse complement strand
AGACGTACTCGAGGTAAAGGGTACTATCCTCCAAAGAAATTTTGATGAATTAAAGAATGGTGCGGAAACTAATCTCAAGAGCAGAATAAGCAAACTAAAACGAAAGTGCGAAAGGCTATCATCTATTCAGGCCAAAAATGCTGTTATGGAATTAGCATACTGGTACCAACTTCAATTCTTATTAGGGATAAAGTTTATACTAGAAAAGAGTTTTGATTTTATCATAAGACTTCAGACTCGCAAATCAAGAAAAAGCCTGAATGCAATAAAGGAAAAGATAAGCGCGCTTGCAGCAAATAGGCAATCCATTATTTCAAGCCGTTGCGCATTCCAATTTCAAGAATTTGAATATGTAAAGAAGGTGGTCACTGATTTAAATCCCTTAATCGCAGGTGCAATAGGCGAAAATTTAGTACAGAAAGAATTAGAAAAGTTATCAGATACCTATGTGCTCTTTAATGACTTTTCACTAGTCTTCGAAAAACCTATTTATAACAAAAAGGAAAATGACCGCATATTCAGTATTCAAATAGATCATCTTTTAGTAACCAATGCCGGGATCTTTATTATAGAGACCAAAAACTGGAGCAAGGAATCTATTGCACGCCCTGACTTTAGATCTCCAATAAAGCAAATACAACGCAGCAGTTTTGCTATGTTTGTCATTCTTAACCATAGTGAGCAAGGTGCAAGCCGTATTCTCAGAAAACATCATTGGGGGGAGAAGAAATTACCTATATGGAATATTGTGGCCATGATTAATAATAAGCCCAAAGAAGAGTTCAAGTATGTTACCATCAAAAAATTGAAGGAGTTAAATGGCTATATAGATTCTTTTGAACCCATATTTGATGATTCTGAGGTGAGTAGAATTGCAGAATATTTGAGGAAATTATAAAACCAAAACTTTTTAAATTCCAAATAACAAGCACCAAATAACAAGAAATCATAAAGTGTTATTGGATTTTGGTCCCGTCCCGATAGCTTCTCCTTCGTAATACTATGGAGAAGGAGCTATCGGGAGCTATCGGGATGAGATTTGCCCCTCAAGCGAGAGCCCGCCTTGTCGGCAGACAGGCATCATGCTCGTGTTTCACATTCTTTAAGCCGGACCTTGTCGTCCGAAACGAAATGAAGGAGAGCCTGTCCGTTCGAAATGAAATGAAGGTGGACCTTAGGCTTCTCAAACAAACTTCTTTAAACTAGTTTTAAGAAGGCGTATATATGCAAACTTAGCCTTTTCAGGCAAAGAAATATTTTGGGTACGGGCGTGACGCCCGCGCCAGCCGGGGGACGGGCACAAAAGGATCCCAAAAGATAACAAAATGCAATAAATTCCGATTAGGAATTCAGCAGCAATGAGCTATTCCAGTTGTTGTAGCCAGTACTTTTATCTACCCTATCTGTAACTAACGACCAAAAATTTGGCTTCGGTATCTCCATTGTTTTCTAAAGCATGTTTGCAAGCCTCATGCCAATGAATATCACCCGAAGTAAATGCTTTATCGAGTTTACCTTCTTTATCGGATTCGTAGTTTAAGTTATAATCAGTCAGTGAATAAAGAATACGGTTGATTCCCGAATGCATTGGAATAATTTCTCCTACAGGCAAATTTACCTGTGTCATCTTAAAAGCTTCATTTTCGAATAAAGTCTGTGCAAAGTCAGGTGATACTGAGGTTGCATCATTTTCAACTGTATTTTCTCCGCATTCTGGCAAATCTGTACTTTTTTTGGCGAATACTAACCATTCGGCCACTGTAGTTCCGTTATTCCTTGCAGCATGTGTTCCAGCCTCATGAAAATGAACATCTCCTTTTTTCCAGGTTTTAGCACCTAATTTTTTGCCTTGCTCTTCCCAATCAATTGAGAAATCAGATAATGCATAAATCAGGCGGATTTCTCCTTCATGGGTTGCTTGAGATTCTCCTGGAGCAAGACTGATTTTTGATACTTTGGCATAGTCATTTTCGAAAATAACAACAGGACTTACGGTTATTACGGCAAGCTCTTCTATGGGTTTGTCTTTTTCAGTGTCTTTTTTCTCATTGTTTTTACATGATAAAAAAACTGATGCAAATGCTATTACCATAAATACGGTTAAGAATTCTTTTGAACGTTTCATGATTACTAAATTTTAGATTTTATGATATATTGTTTTATGAATGTTGTCCGAATCTCATATTTAATTTCTTCCAATATGAAATGCAAATTTCAATAGTAGTCAGATTAGTTCCTATGATATCAATCAGTAGTTTGCCTAACTATGCAATGCACTTTTACGGTCCTAAAATTAAGGTTGGAGAAGTGTAAGCTTTGTTACAGGCAGATTTTTTTGGCATTGACATTTTGGATACTGGTTACAACTCCTTATATAAGTCATAAAAAGCATTCTTTGCATACCTTTTTTAGCGTATAATGAGACCTGTCTTCCTTTTTCATCAATTTATCCCCAATGTTATAATTAAGCGCTCCTGGCATTTATGACATATATCATTTTTCTCGATGAGGTCACCTTAAATCTGTTCAATTGGACCTTGGATTTTGGTCCCGATAGCTTCTCCTTCGTAAAACTATGGAGAAGTAGCTATCGGGATGAGATTTACAATTTTTTACGTAGTTTAAATTAAATAACAGGAATAAAAAGGCATACAATTCGGAACCCCATTAAGTTGCAAAGTTGTCAAATAGTTGTAAAATAAGCTGCAACAAACCTAGGCAATAACCTGGTTGGTTTTTATAATCTATTCCGTTTAATTATTTTCCATTGCTGTTCCCGATACCTGCTGCCACAGCGTCCACGAAATGATCTGGGTCATTTAAGGGCAGAAGCAAGGTAACGTATTCAATTAAAGTGGCTTATTGTTTTGGTTTTGCGAAAGCAAAAATTCATCAGCGCAGACTGTCTTTTATTCGCTATTTTTCATATACGATATTAGGTCTTGTGCATAAAATATTAGCCTATTTGCCTTTAAACCTTCTAATTTCAGATTCTATTTTTTCATTATACATTTTGCCTATAACTTGAGTCCTCATATCCCTGTATTTTTTTTCATTAGTTGTATCTCCTAGTTTCTTATAAGCATTAGCTAGTGCTTTTAGAGAAGGCAAGTGCATAAAACTAATGTTCAGACAAGTTTTAAACTCATTTATGGATTCTTCAAATAAACCATCTTCAAGAAGTTGTTGGGCTATTTTGTAGTGGTTTTCTATATCCCTGATTTTGGATTCTAATTCCAAAATTATAATATTTTCATTTTTTATAGTAATAAAAGAACTTGGTATTTTCCTGATCACTTTTTCTGTTACACTGCCCATTAAAATTTTACTAATACCTGATTTTCCAGTGGTTCCAATAATTAACAAGTCAGAATTATGCTTTTCAATAGCTTTAAGTATTTCTATATCAGGAACTCCTTGCTCGATTTCTTTTGTTACATCCAATCCGGTAAAATTGAAACCTTCTAAAAAAAAGGCAAACTCTTTTTGATGCTCTTTGCGTATATTTTCAATTTGCTTTTCAAGATTGATTTTATGTCTTATTGAATATAAATAAGATACTTCATAAACAGTAAATATTACTAGTTCGGCTTTAAATCTGTGTGCTATAGTAATTGCATTTTTTAGTGCACGTTTTGATTGAGCAGAAAAATCAACAGGGCAGAATACTTTATTTATACTTAATTGTTTCCCGCTTTTTACGACAAATACAGGCTTACTACTTTTTTTAATAATTTTTTCGGCATTTGAACCT
>NZ_JBATGR010000136.1:0-8225 GCF_049665975.1 Eudoraea sp. | reverse complement strand
GATGCAGGTAAACCATTATATACAATAAGTAAAAATGGTATTGTAAGAGAAACCATCGTTAACAATAATCAGGAGGCTGTAGTCCCTTCGGAATCAAATCAAGAAGAAAGTTTACTTAATGCACTAGGAAGTTTTGATGCGGGAACTCAGGACCCAGATGATCTTAAAAAAGTAAAAGGGATTGGTCCTTTAATGGAAAAGACCCTTAACAAATTGGGAATTTTCAGCTTTTTACAAGTGAGTAAAATGACCCAAAAAGAATACGATTTGCTTGATTCCCTTACAGGCACATTCCCTGGCAGAGCCCAGAGAGATGATTGGGCAGGACAGGCAAGAATGTTTTTAAACAACGATAAATAATTATGGCAGCTACTACTGTTATCCACGCATACTATGATGATGATGATGTATTGATGCACGCCGTTAAAAAGGTTAAAGCTGAAAAACATCATATTGAAGAGGTCTATTGTCCTTTTCCTGTACATGGTTTGGACAAAGCAATGGGTTTGGCCCCAACCAGAATAGCAATTACATCATTTATGTATGGCTGTTTGGGATTAATTGTTTCTATTGTTATGATGAAATACATAATGATTGATGATTGGCCAATGGATATTGGTGGTAAACCCAGCTTTACCTATATAGAAAACATGCCTGCCTTTGTGCCCATTATGTTCGAATTAACGGTCTTTTTTGCCGCGCATTTAATGGTGATCACATTTTATTTACGCAGTAGGTTATGGCCATTTAAAAAGGCGGAGAATCCTGATGTGCGAACAACAGACGCACATTTTATTATGGAAATTGAAGTACATAATAACGAGTCTGCATTAAAAGATTTGTTGTTAGATACGGGAGCAGTGGAGTTGAACATTATTAAAAACAGTCATTAGAAAATGAAGCGTTTTATAAAAATAGTAATGATTCTGGCAGTAATTGGATTGGTTTCTGCTTGTGCAGATAAAAATGCGCCAAACTATCAATATATGCCAAATATGTATGAGCCGGTGGGTTATGAGACCTATCAGCAAGTTGATTTTCTTCCAAGTGGATCTGAAGCTATGACCCCACCGGAAAATACTATTCATAGAGGATGGTTACCTTATGAGTTTGGTAATGATCTGGAGAGCAAGGAAATGGCAAGATTGCAAAAAAGCCCGTTGGATTCATTGCAAATGGAAGCTAATCTTACAAAAGGCAAGGAACTTTATACTATATATTGTGGCATTTGCCATGGCAATCAGGGTAAAGGACAGGGAACTCTTGTAAAAAGAGAAAAAATACTAGGTGTACCCAGCTATGATGATGCCGCGAGGAATATTACTGTTGGAAGTACCTATCATACGATTTATTACGGTTTAAATTCCATGGGATCCTATGCGGGCCAACTTGATTATGAAGAACGCTGGCAGGTATCTGAGTACGTAATGCAACTAAAACAAGACTTAACAAAATAATACATAGACCTTTAATATGTACACGTTTTCAAACAGATTAAAAATAGCTTCCTTTATTCTCATGGCCGTTGGGGTATTGGGAATTGGCATTGGCTTTGTATCCGCACCTGATACGGTAGAGGAAGCCAAAGCTATGGTAGCCGTTCATGATGACGGTTACGGAGACTCACACGGGGAGGATGCATCCCAGGCAATGGCCTCCGATCATGGAGAGGCCTCTGATCACAGTGGTGCTCATGATGAACACCTATTGCATCAACTGCAAAACAGGCCTTGGTCTGCATTATATGTGGCAGCTTTCTTCTTCTTTATGATTGCCTTAGGGGTTCTCGCGTTTTATGGAATTCAAAGGGCTTCCCAGGCTGGATGGTCACCTATGTTATTCAGGGTTATGGAAGGAATTACGGCCTACATTGTTCCTGGAGGGATAATAGTATTTGTTATTCTGGTGCTTTCAGTATTACATTTTAATCATATGTTTACTTGGATGGATGCCGATGTTGTAGCTCATGATAAATTACTACAAAATAAGGCGGGGTATCTTAATCCCACTTTCTTTCTTATAAGAGCCGCAATTTTCCTTGGAGGATGGATTGGTTATCGTGAAATATCTCGAAAGCTTTCTATTGCACAAGATAATTCTGATGATAATTCCAATTTTAAAAAGAACTTTAGATTCTCGGCTGCTTTCCTTGTATTTTATCTTATTTCAGAATCTATTATGTCCTGGGATTGGATAATGAGTGTTGATCCACATTGGTTCAGTACCTTGTTTGGATGGTATGTTTTTGCTAGTATGATCGTTTCCGGTATAACGGTAATCGCTATGGTTACCATCTACCTCAAATCAAAAGGATATTTACCTGATGTTAATGACAGTCATATTCATGATTTGGCTAAATTTATGTTTGGCTTTAGTATATTCTGGACCTACCTCTGGTTTAGTCAGTTTATGTTGATATGGTATGCAAATATACCCGAGGAAGTAACCTATTTTGTTACCAGGATTGAAGACTACAATCTGCCGTTTTTCGGTATGGTTGCTTTGAACTTTATATTTCCTGTGTTACTATTAATGAATAGTGATTATAAAAGAGTGAATTGGTTTGTAATTATGACTGGTATCGTGTTACTTGCAGGACATTATTTAGATATATTTAATATGATAATGCCGGCCACGGTAGGCGACCAATGGTATATAGGAATTCCGGAATTGGGCGCTATACTTTTTTTCGCAGGAGCTTTTATTTTCTGGGTGTTCAGAGCGTTAACGCATGCTCCTTTGCAACCTACCCGTAATCCTTTTATAGAGGAAAGCAGGCATTTTCATTATTAGTAATTTTAAAGTATAATTTCAATACATACAATGACTACATTATTGATCTTAATTGTTTTAGTACTAGTGGCAATTGCAATTTGGCAAATGACCAAAATCTTTGAATTGTCCAAACTAAAGTCAGAAGATTCACAAGTGGCGACCGATAAGGATAACAAGTATAATGGTTACTTGTTGTTCGCTTTTTTGATATTTATTTATGGGATAACCATATTTAGTTTTTATAAATACACTAAAGTCTTATTGCCTGAAGCAGCTTCGGCCCATGGGGGAGATTATGATTACCTGTTACTTGTTTCATTCATTATTATCTTTTTTGTACAAACCCTTACGCAGGCTTTATTGCATTATTTTGGGTACAAATATCGTGGCGAAAAAGGGAAAAAGGCGCTGTTCTTTGCAGATAATGACAGGCTGGAATTTATATGGACGATAATACCAGTGATTGTGTTAGCCGGATTGATCCTGTGGGGTTTATATACCTGGACCAACATAATGGATATCAATGATGAGGATGACCCACTAATTGTAGAACTTTACGCTCAACAATTCAATTGGACGGCGAGATATGGTGGAACAGACAATGTATTAGGAGGCGCCAATGTCAGAATGATTGATATTGATAAGGCAAATGTTTTAGGATTGGATGAATCTGACCCTAATGCCTCTGATGATATTATTGTAAAGGAATTACATCTGCCTGTTGGTAGAAAAGTAAATTTTAAAATGCGTTCACAGGATGTATTGCACTCCGCCTATATGCCTCATTTTAGAGCTCAGATGAATTGCGTACCTGGAATGACCACTGAGTTTTCTTTTACACCAACTATAACTACTGCTGAGATGAGGTTAAAGCCGGATGTGGTAGATAAAGTAAAAAGGACCAACAAAATTAGAGCAGAACGGGCAGCTAATGGAGAAGACAACTCCGATCCATGGGAATTTGATTATATCCTTCTGTGTAATAAAATTTGTGGTAAATCGCACTATAATATGCAGATGAAGATTATAGTAGAAAGCGAAGAAGATTATAATACATGGATGGAAAGTCAGCAGACTTTTAGTCAGACTATGGCATCCATGCAATAAATAGAGCTATACAAAAGGAAAATTAATATAAAAAAAAATTCGATTATGTCTGTTACTGCACATGCCCATATTGATGATCACGCAGATGATCATGTACATCATCATAAAGAGACATTTGTAACAAAGTATATTTTTAGTCAGGATCATAAGATGATTTCAAAACAGTACCTTATTACTGGTTTGATTATGGGTATTATTGGTATTGCCATGTCTCTTTTATTCAGGATGCAATTAGCATGGCCTGGAGAATCATTTCCTATTTTCGAAGCATTATTAGGAGGTTGGGCACCTGGTGGAGTTTTGGATGCAGATATGTACCTTGCATTGGTTACCATTCACGGTACTATAATGGTGTTCTTTGTCCTAACAGCCGGATTAAGCGGTACTTTTAGTAATCTTCTAATTCCGTTGCAGATTGGTGCAAGGGATATGGCCTCCGGTTTTTTGAATATGTTATCATATTGGATGTTCTTTGTGTCCAGTGTAATCATGCTTATTTCCCTTTTTGTAGAAGCAGGACCTGCAGCTGCAGGATGGACTATCTATCCTCCGCTTAGTGCGCTGCCAATGGCGCAACCTGGATCGGGAATGGGAATGACACTATGGTTGGTTTCTATGGCAATCTTTATTGCCTCTTCCTTATTAGGATCATTAAACTACATAGTTACAGTAATTAATCTAAGGACTAAAGGCATGTCTATGACAAGACTTCCTTTAACCATTTGGGCATTTTTTGTAACAGCAATAATTGGAGTAATTTCTTTCCCTGTATTACTCTCAGCAGCGCTGTTGTTGATAATGGACAGAAGCTTTGGAACATCTTTCTTCTTGTCTGATATTTTTATTCAGGGTGAAGTCCTTCATTATCAGGGAGGTTCCCCAGTATTGTTTGAGCACTTGTTTTGGTTTTTAGGGCATCCTGAAGTATATATTGTACTATTACCTGCTCTTGGAATTACTTCGGAAGTAATGTCTACTAATGCGCGTAAACCAATATTTGGTTATAGGGCTATGGTGGCATCAATTCTAGCAATTGCATTTTTATCTACAATTGTCTGGGGCCATCATATGTTTGTTTCGGGAATGAATCCATTCCTTGGATCTGTATTTACGTTTACTACACTTTTAATAGCTATCCCATCTGCGGTTAAAGCATTTAATTATATAACCACCTTATGGAAGGGTAATTTACAATTAAATCCTGGTATGCTTTTCTCAATAGGATTGGTGTCAACTTTCATTTCCGGAGGATTAACCGGTATTATTCTTGGAGATAGCACATTGGATATAAATGTTCACGACACTTATTTTGTTGTGGCTCACTTTCACCTGGTAATGGGTATTTCGGCCTTATATGGATTATTTGCCGGAGTCTATCACTGGTTCCCTAAAATGTTCAAGAGAATGATGAATAAGAATTTAGGCTATGTTCACTTTTGGATCACTGCAATCTGTGCATATGGGGTATTTTTTCCCATGCATTTTGTTGGAATGGCAGGGGTGCCAAGGCGTTATTATGAAAATACTGCCTTTCCGATGTTTGATGAACTAACAGATGTAAATGTTCTTATTACTGTTTTTGCACTGATAGCTGGTCTGGCTCAATTAGTTTTCTTATATAATTTCATCAGTAGTATTTTTTATGGGAAACCTACTGAACAGAATCCATGGAAATCTAATACGCTGGAATGGACTGCACCAATTGAGCACTTCCACGGAAACTGGGAAGGTAAAATTCCAGAGGTACACAGATGGGCATATGATTATAGCAAAACTCAGGAAAATGGGGAATATGTAATTCCGGGTCAGGATTTTGTACCTCAAAACATACCACTTCAACAGGATGAAGAGGAATTGAATCATTAAAGAATAAATTGTTAACTCATATTTATATAGCCCATCTTTTGATGGGCTTTTTTTATACTGCTAATGGAAGATTATGTATAAGGCTTTTATAAAATAATTAGCTTGACTTATTTTTAGTAGGAATAATTATTAAATTCGTTATCGTGAAGAACATTATTATATTTTTTATAGCATTCACCACATTAGCGGTAAGTGCACAGAGAAAGCCTAAAATTAAAGGCAATAAATCCATAGTGGAGGTAAATGAAGATCTGCCCTTCTTCAATGCCATAGAAGTCAGGGATGATCTGGAAATAATCTTAAAAGAAACCGCTATTCCCGGATATTCAATTTCCGCAGATGATAATTTGATAGATATTTTGAGGTTTGATGTGGTAGACAGCACACTTGTAATAAGGTCATTTTATAAGATTACGGCTAAAAAGCAGCTGGAGATAACGGTGAACTTCAATGAACTTAAAAGAATAATAATTCAGCAAGGCAAGGTGATTACGAAGGATATGATAAATTCTGATGAGCTGAAAATCAGTACTTATGGATCTTCTAAACTTGTGTTGAATGCCAGGGCTTCGATTATGAATATTCTTATGGAAGGTAATAGTACTGGTGATTTTAACCTGCAATCCGATTCTTTAAATCTGAATTTAAGAGATAAAGTAAATCTTAATTTATATGGTATAATAAGTAATAGTAACATTGAGATGTATAATAATTCCTCGGCAGAAGTGGAGGGAACTTTAGATACTTTAAATATAAAGTTGTTCGGAAGCAGTAACCTCAAGGCCCAAAAAATGGAAGCAGGAGTAATTAGTGCTGATCTGGAAGAGACTACCAGAGCAAGATTATACGCTTATAAAAGTATTGAACTTTCATCCAGTGGTGCTGCAAAGACTTATTTGTGGGGTAACCCCAAGATAATTTTGAAGGAATTTCTAAATACTTCAGAGTTATATAAAAGGGAAGAATAATACTTAGTCTAAACCATAAACAAAAAACCCCATCGATCTAGGCGATGGGGTTTTGTGCTAAACTTAATTTAGTTAGGACTGAAGGGAAAAATCCGCTTTTGGACCTGCCTCAACAATCTTGGTATTTACGTTAGCTGCAAACTTTTTAAAATTTTCATTAAAAAGCCCTACAAGCTTCTTCTTAACTACCTGATATTGCTCCTTATCTTCCCAGGTATTCTTCGGTATGAGAATTTCAGAGGGCACATTTGGACAGCTAAGTGGAATTTGAAAGCCAAACTCCTCATCTGTTGTAAATTCGACCTTGTCAAAATCATTATGGTGAATTGCATCAATCATTGCACGGGTATACTTAAGGCTCATTCTTGAGCCTACACCATGTGCTCCACCAGTCCAGCCGGTATTAACCAACCAGGCGGTAGCTTTATGTTCTTTTATTTTTTCTGCCAGTAATTCAGCATATTTATTTGGGTGCCACATCATAAATGCTGCCCCAAAACAAGCACTAAATGTTGCCTGTGGTTCAGTTACACCCATTTCCGTACCGGCTACCTTAGCCGTATATCCTGAAATAAAGTGGTAACTGGCCTGTTCAGGAGTCAGTTTGCTCACTGGAGGTAATACACCAAAAGCATCGCAGGTAAGGAAAATAATATTTTCCGGATGACCTGCAACACAAGGTATTTGTACATTATCTATATACCGTATTGGATAAGAAGCTCGGGTATTTTGTGTAATAGAAGTATCTGTATAATCTACTTCCCTGCTAAACTTATCATACACGACATTTTCCAGAACGGTACCAAATTTAATAGCATTAAAAATATCGGGTTCTTTCTCAGCAGAAAGGTTTATGGCTTTAGCATAACATCCCCCTTCAATATTAAATGTACCCTGATCTGTCCAACAATGTTCATCGTCTCCAATTAATCTTCGCTTAGGATCAGCACTTAAAGTGGTCTTGCCTGTTCCAGATAAACCAAACAGTATTGTTACGTCGTCTTTTTCACCCACATTTGCAGAACAGTGCATTGGTAATACATTTTCCAAAGGCATTAAATAATTCATAACAGAGAAAATACCTTTCTTCATTTCTCCGGCATACTGAGTTCCAAGAATTACAATTTCCTTGCGTTCCAAATTAAGATCTACACTTGTTTTAGAAGTCATTTCAGAAGTATACCTGTTAGCAGGGAATCCACCTGCATTCATCACAACATAATCCGGTTCTCCAAAATTTTCCAGTTCTTCAGCTGTTGGCATTATTAACATATTCTGCATAAACAGAGCATGGTAGGCTCTTGTACAGATAATCCTGACTTTAATTCTGTATTTTGGATCCCAACCGGCATAAGCATCAACTACAAATAAGTGATCGCAAATATTTAAAAAATCTAATGCACGTTCATGATTTACCATAAAGGTATGTTCATCCAAACCGATATTGATATCACCCCAGTCAATATTATTTTCGGAATCGGGGTGTCTTACGATTCTTTTATCCTTTGG
>NZ_JBATGR010000135.1:0-4879 GCF_049665975.1 Eudoraea sp. | reverse complement strand
CCACTAACAACGATTTTTACTTTGTCAATTTTCTTATTCGCTATCTCCAATGCATTTAACAAAGCTGCAGCGGAAATTATTGCTGTGCCATGCTGATCATCATGCATCACCGGAATATCCAACTCTTCTTTTAGTCTTCTTTCAATTTCAAAAGCTTCCGGAGCTTTAATATCCTCCAGATTTATCCCCCCAAAAGTGGGTGCAATAATCTTTACGGTTTCTACAAACTTGTCTACGTCTTTTGTGTCAAGTTCTATATCAATACCATCTATATCCGCAAAAATTTTAAATAGTAAACTTTTGCCCTCCATTACAGGTTTGGAAGCCTCCGGACCAATATCTCCAAGCCCCAGAACAGCCGTGCCGTTGGTAATAATGGCTACAATATTTCCTTTTGCTGTGTACTTATATACATTTTCCTTGTCCTTTTTAATTTCCAGACAAGGCTCCGCTACGCCCGGAGAATAGGCAAGAGCCAAATCGCGTTGAGTGGCGTATGGTTTCGTAGGAACGACTTTAATTTTACCTGGTGTAGGTTTGGCATGATAGATCAATGCCTCTCTTCTTTTTTTCTCTTCTGCCATGGATTGATTTTGAATCTCAAATTTAAGAGTATTTCTTGGGATACGGACATATCTTTGAAACCAATTAAAATTAGGTCAAGCTATGGATCATGCTTTTGGAGCCTTCATTAATGTGCGTAGAAACAAAGAAATATTAATCCATGGAGGTTATGGATAATTTAGTTTTCCTTTTTCGCTATTACCCTATGCCTGGGATTCTTCAGCAGTTACATTTAAGCGCATGGCCAATATCGCGGCAATAATAAAGAACCCTCCGGCAAAAAGAATCGCATTGATTGCACTGCCCCCCAACAAATATTTGTAAATCGGGCCAAACGTTAAGGTTTCAATTCCCATTGGGATAACAATCATCATATTCAAAATTCCCATGTATACACCTCTTCTTTCTTGAGGAACCACTTTTGAAACCATGGTATAAGGTATACCCATCATGGCGGCCCATCCGATTCCGAATAAAACCATAGGCGCTAAAACCAGGAGGGAATTCTCTATAAATGGTATTGTGAATAGTGCCATGCCGGTACCTACCAGACTATAAGCATATATTTTTTTACCCCCATATTTTAAGGTAAGCGGCACAAGGGCAAGCGCAACTACCATGGTAACAATATTGTAAGTCAGACTCATTTGAGCGGACTGCGATGCAGCTTCCGAAATACCATAACCCATTGTTTTCATAAACAGTGGGGTAATGTATTGCCAATAGACAAAAAGAGCATACCATTGAAACAAATACACCGCGCTTATCTTCCACATAAACGATGGCATATCTCTTATAGCACTTGCTATTTCTGCAAAAGGCTTGGCAATACGCGCACCAATCGGTTGGCTCTTATCATGATTGATTTCTTCTAATTCCTCTGCGGAAGGAGGAATTTCCGGAGTCTTTAGAACAGACCATAAAACAGTAGTTATAGAAAGGACACCTCCTACATAGAAAGAATAATACATCCAGGTAGGAACAACATCTGCGCCTTCAACGACCTCAGCACCAAATATCTTTTGAAATAAAACTATAGAACCCATGGCCAATAAGATACCAGCCCCTACAAATAAACTTTGCATTTGATACCCCAGGCTCAACTGCTTTTCTGGTAATTTATCCCCGACAAAGGCACGATACGGTTCCATGGCCATATTATTGCCCACATCCAAAATCCATAATAGGCCTACGGCAAACCAAAGTACTGGACTAGACGGAAAAATAAATAAACATATACTTCCGATTAGCGCACCTATTAAAAAATAAGGCTTACGTCTTCCCCATTTTGGAGACCAGGTTTTATCTGACATTGCTCCGATAATAGGCTGCACGACCAGACCCGTAACTGGACCCGCAATATTTAAAATAGGAAGCAATTCTTCAGAAGCACCTAAAAATAAAAACAAAGGATTTATAGCGGTTTGCTGTAAACCAAAACTATATTGAATACCTAGAAAACCAACATTCATATTGAATATTTGCCAAAAACTTAACTCAGGTTTCCTAATCTTCATAGTACGTGCTGTGTAGAGAAATTAAATTTAATCCTTTTGTAAATACTTGGCAAACAGACCTTCAATATAGCCCTTTATCTTTATTATCAATAAAATCTTACTAAAAAACTGCTCATTTTACTTTCGAAAACGTTGTAGTTCCTGAGTACTTTATTTAAGAAATTCAATATTTCGCTGCAATCCTGAAAATTTCGTTCGCTTTACAGCTGATTTTTGAAATACCTTCTTAAAAACATCTTGCGTAATTTCTTCCCAATCTTTTTTGGTCATAGACAAAAGCTCAGGATGGGGATTAAAAAGTGGCTCCCTGTGCGCTTTAGAAAATTTGTTCCACGGGCATACATCCTGGCAGATGTCACAACCAAAGACCCAGTCGTCAAACTTATCTTTTACAGAGTTTGGAATCTCATTCTTAAGTTCAATGGTAAAATAAGAAATACATTTGCTGCCGTCTACCACATAAGGTTCAACAATGGCTTCTGTTGGGCAGGCATCTATGCAGGCAGTGCAGCTGCCGCAATGATCCGTGACCGGGGAATCGCATTCCAATTCAAGGTCAACTATCAACTCGGCAATAAAGTAAAAGGAACCAATTTGTTGGGTTAGAAGATTGGAGTGCTTTCCCATCCAACCAAGGCCGCTTTTGGCTGCCCAAGCCTTGTCCAGCACCGGGGCAGAATCTACAAAGGCCCGGCCGTTCACCTCACCTATCTCGTCTGAAATAAACTCCTGAAGTAGTCTTAGTTTTGATTTGATGACATGATGGTAATCCTGCCCATAGGCGTATTTAGATATTTTATAGGTATCATTTTCTTGCTCTTCTTGCGGGTAGTAATTAAGTAATAAGGAAATCACCGACCTGGCACCATCTACCAACAAACGGGGATCTAAACGTTTATCAAAATGGTTCTCCATATACTGCATTTCTCCATGCATTTTTTTATTTAGCCATTGCTCCAGTCTGGGTGCTTCTTCTTCGAGGAATTCTGCCTTGGAAAACCCACATGACAAAAAACCGAGGCGTTTGGCTTCGGTTTTAATAAGTTGTGTATGTTTTTGTTTAATGGGCATATACTCTTCTCCCCAGCCAAAGGCTCTCATTAATGGATAGGAGCTAAGGTACAATTCTCTTTTTGAAGACTATATAAAATGATACGATATGGTCCAAAAAGAAAAATCTGTAAAGTATAACTCGGTTTAGATCTATTCAGGAGTACTAGGTGGTTCGGTCAAAAGGTCAACTTTCCTTAGTAACTACCACATAACAAAAAACCGAGATCCTGGCCTCGGTTCCTTGAATGACTTTTTCCATATTTATCTTACAAATTGAAAGCCCAACCCCTAACTAGGGCCGTGCCTCAAGAATTAGATTAAATGGAGTTTCTGTTGCTCTTCTAAATTTGGTAAAGCCTCCTTGCAAGGCCACTTCTTTTAATCGTTTTTCCCCCGCCTGAGCACCAAGGGCAAGACCCACTTCCTGACTCAACGAACTTGGTGTACATAACATTGTAGAAAATGAATAAAAAGCCCTGCCAACCGGATTTAAATTTTCCTCCAAAGTATCATGAGCAAAGGGCTCAACTATTAAACAAGTGCCGTCTGGTTTTAAGGCTTTAACAACGTGTTGACAAGCCCCTACCGGATCACCCATATCATGCAGGCAATCAAAAAAAGCAATTAGATCATAATCGGCCCCGGGGAAATTTTTGGCATTGGCCACCTTAAAGGATACATTTTTAAGTCCCGCTTTTTTTGCACCTTCAGCGGCATGTCTCACCGAGTTTTCGTGAAAATCGAAGCCTATAAATTCTGAATTGGGGAAGGCTTCGGCCATGATTATAGTTGATGCTCCATGACCACATCCTACATCAGCTACTTTACCTCCTTTCTTTAATTTATCCACTACCCCATCCAAGAGTGGAAGCCAATTTGGAACTATATTCGTGCGGTATGAGGGTCGGAAGAACTTCTCAGTACCACAGAAGAGGCAGCTATGATGATCTCCCCAGGAAACGCCATCTCCAGATTTAAATGCCTTCTCCATTATCTCCTCATCATGGTACATTGAGGAAATGGCATAGAACGCCCCGGTCATAAGAAACGGACTTTCACTATTGCTAAAAACCATGGCCTGTTCCCTGGTCATTGAAAATTGATCTTGTTCCGGGTGATACTCAATATAACCTGATGCAGCGTGTGCGGCCAACCATTCCCGTAAATACCTTTCAGAGGTACCCGTGGCGTCGGCCAATTGTCTGGAGCCTACCGGCCCATATTCCTCAAGGGCTTTGTACAACCCTAATCGGTCTCCCAGGATGATAAGCGGCCCTATTGCGGCCGCACCCATTTCGACAACCATTTTTCCTAAAAGTTCATTCAACTTTTCTTCATTCACTTGTGATGATTTAACTTCATTTACTTCCATAATTTTTTTAATAATTGTTTAACTATAAACGAGAAATTGACATCCAATACATTGCTATGTGAAGGGCTCAGATACGAGCTTGTGGCAATGATGTCTAGAAAGACGTAAAAGGGGGAAATGCTTAATAATTTACAAAATATCAAATGATTAGCAAAATTTTTAACATCACCCATTACAAAAAAAAGGATAAAATTTTCATCTTGCCCTTAGGTCGAAGAGTATCATTCTTCTAAAAACTCCTTCTAAGTTTACAACAAGACAAAAAACCGAGGCGTTTGGCTTCGGTTTTGATTGTATATGAATACTTACTTTTTGTATTGAACAAGAATTCCTAAACTTTATGGAAATAGGTTTTATTAATACGCTCTAGCAA
>NZ_JBATGR010000134.1:0-3033 GCF_049665975.1 Eudoraea sp. | reverse complement strand
TTGATAAATTTTCTCAAGAGGGAAATCAGATAGATGCATCCTGGTTTGGAATTTTAAACTCCTTTTTTATAATTACCCTGGCTCCTATGTTTTCGCGATGGTGGGAAAGCAAGTACAATCCGAGTGCAGCGATGAAATACGGTCTGGGATTAATACTTTTGGGTCTTGGATTTGCCATTTTGTCTTATGGCTCGACAGGAATTACACCCGGGTCAAAAACGGCTTCAGTAAGTATGATTTTTCTTATTTTGGCTTATTTGCTTCATACGATGGGAGAATTATGTCTTTCACCTGTGGGTTTATCTTATTTGAGTAAGCTGGTGCCTGCCAGGATGATCGGGTTTATGTTTGGTATTTGGTATCTCGCCATAGCTATAGGACAAAAAGCGGCTGGAACTATGGGGGGTATGATAGATAAAATTTCGGAGCAGTATTCTTTAAGTACGTTCTTTTTAATGTTTACCCTGGTGCCTATTGCTTTTGGTTTTATTGCTATACTATTAAATCCGGTTTTAAAAAGACTCATGCATGGTGTGCGCTGATTTATTCTATTTCTAAAATAAACGCTCCTTTTTCACCGGTATAATAAAATGGCAGCTTTCTGTCTGAACAGGATTTTTTCCACCTTTGGATATCACTCCTATAATTGCTTCCATCTGCTACGATGCTTTTTGGTTTAATAGAGTCCAGGAAGCGGTTAAAATTTATTTTGGGAGAATTCCCAAGGATTACATAATCGATTTTCTGAAATTTTTGGAGGATAATTTCAGGCTTATTGAGAACTAACAAACTTTGACCCTTAAAGTTATAGCTGTTTTTTAAGGTTTTATAGTTAACTTTTTGGATGTTTTCTTCTACCATGATATTTTTAATTAATTTATTCACCGCATTCGAGTCTAAGCAATTTACATCCAAGTAATTACCTTTCTTATATAGAAGGGCTGAGGTTCCGGTTTTATGCACAATAATGATTTTTTGTTCACTACTTTTTATTGCCATGGAAAATATAAGCCATAACTGAAAAGCGATTATGCATAGAGCTACTGCCAGTATGTTTTTAAATTTCTTATGGACCAGACTATAGACTAAAGTAAAAATTAGGATATAGCTCAATACAAGCTGTAAAGAATCAAAAGGAATATCGCTGAAAATAAAGGATTCTTGTTGGGCTACCCATTCAATAACTTTATTAATCAGATTTATCAGCTTATTATATATTCCAGATAAACTATTGGGAAGTATATCTGCAAGCATAAGGGCAATGATCAGAAAACCAAGTCCCAGGATTAATCCCAAGAAGGGTATAATCAAGAGATTTGAAATAAAAAATAACCCCGGAAACTGATGAAAATAGAAAAGGCTAATAGGCAGTACCCCAATTTGAGCGGCTAAGGAAACTGATAATAATTGCCAGCATTTTTTAAGAATTATATTTTTTGGATTCCAGAAGTGCTGCAGTTTGGGGAACAACCAAAAAATTGAAAATACTGCTGCATAACTCAATTGAAACCCTACTTGAAAAAGTAACATAGGATCATAGGTCAACAGAATAAAAAACATAGACAATGCCAGGATATTGAATGTACTGGTTGGCCGGTTCAGGTATATGGCATAGGCGACAAAAGAAAACATGCTAACGGCCCTTATAACAGAAGGTGATAAACCAGCCAGGAAGGCATATCCCCAGAGAAGAATAACCGTAAGAATCAAGACGATAGTCTTTCCCCTGGGTAATCTTTCCAGAGGTTTTAGCAGAAATTGACATAGTAATAATACTATTCCAATATGCAATCCCGAAACAGCCAGAATATGCACAGCGCCCGCATTCTTATAGTTCTCATATATTTCTTCACTAATGTCATTGCGTTGTCCCAGAAGCAAGGCATGGATAATTCCAAGCTCGTCTCTTCCAAAATCAGACCTGCTTAAACCTGATATAATTTTTTCTCTTATCGACGAAGTGACACCCACTAATGTTAAAGAAATAGTTCTCTTAATTAAATATTCCCGACGGTTTAATTTAAGTTGATGGAGAACACCCAGTTTTTTAAGATAATCGGCATAATTAAATCCATATGGGTTAAGAGGCAGACTAATTTCTTTAGCTAGATTCAGGGTATAAATTTCGTCATCTACTTTAAATCTCTGATTAAGCGTGTCTTTTGTGATAATAATGAGAAGCCTTCCATTTGATGATATTCCGTCAATCTCAATTACATCAGCCATATAGCGTTCATTATAGCTATTGGGTTTTAGAACCTCATGTATTTTAAGATGAAAATATTGTTCAGTTGGAAGCCTGAAGTTTGTATAATGTTTTGAATTATTTTCAGGTAAAGTCAGTGCAACAGATATCATTCCTAAACCAATAGTGCACAAGAGACAAAGGATGCCGAATGGCAGATTATCGAGTATGGTTTTCCGCGTCCACGATATACCCAGTAAAACTATGAACCCACCGGTAAGTCCTGTTGACACCAATAGAGAAATATTGTTATAATACCCTATAAGTATCCCGAAAATCAAAAATAGAGTCAGCTTTACCGGGATAAAATCCAATAGCTTCATGGAGTTTATCTGGTTAATTCTAAAAGCTATTAAAGTAGTATGGTGTAATGAATGTTAAGTTCAGCTTACAAGATAAAATTGTAATGAAGTATTCGGATAAACCATTCCGATAGAACTAGTGGTTTGCAATCAAAGAACTCTGGTCGCTTTAACGAAAGCATAGTTCCAGTAGCCTTCTTGTAAAGAAGAAACAATAACTCCCCTTGAAGAAGTAGCGTGAATAAATTTAATATCACGTCCGTCTACAGCAACTACAAGTCCAACGTGATTGATTTTTTTTCCTCTTTTAGTGGTTTTGAAGAACAAAAGGTCGCCTTTGGTGACTTTATTTAATTTAATCTTCTTACCCTCGTCGGCCATTTGAGATGATACCCTGGGCAACGGAATATCGTTTTCTCCAAAAGAAATGTAAAGTAGGCCGGAACAATCCATACCCTTCTTTGTGGTTCCGCCATATTTATATCG